>CAYSHJ010000540.1:0-6658 GCA_964430385.1 uncultured Planctomycetaceae bacterium | reverse complement strand
CCACGCGAACAGGCACTCGCACGCCACGACGAGTTGCTCACGATACGGCTCGATGAGCTTGAGAAACCGCCCAGGATCGCACGGCAAATTGACATGCTCGTGAGTCCGCCCGTCCGCATCGACCACGCAAACGTGCATGGTTCTTGCGTGCAAATCAACGCCACAGTAGAAAGAATGCGTCGCTTGATAGAACCTCATCATCGGTCTCCTGGAAGAAGAAGCGGTTGATCCCGCAATCCGAGCTGGCCCCACACGGACCAGTCTGCGAGCCTCCGGGCATCGCTCCACAACTTAGGACAAGGTGGCCTCGGGCCCACAGGGATAGGAGGATAGTCAGATGAAGGACGTACTCGCTCGCAAGGTCAACTTTTCCTCAGTCGTCCGAGTCGGGGGAATAGTGCTGTTGGCCTTCCTGCCGCTTTTCTACCTACAGTTCGCGGTGCATGCGATCTTTATGGTGCCTTCTCAAGGAATGATGACCCTGATCGCCGCCGGCGCACTCGGGCTCGGAACCTCCCGGATGTTCAGGCGACAGTGGGCATCGGGGATCGTCTTCCTTGGGACCATACCCTTGTTTCTCTACCACATTCCATGGACGATTATCGACCCTGGGGAGATGCCCTTTCTTATCGGCAGTGCGATGGTCCCTGCTCTCGCCGGACTTGCCTGGCTATTTCGCCGGTGGGTGATGCCCCAGCTAAAGCACCCAAGCCAGTGACTCATCGTATAACAGGCCGCTGCACCCGACCTTCGGCGGGTGAGCGGCCGAGCTGTTAGGCGTCTGCACATCACGATTATGAACAAAAATGAAAAGCAAAAAAAACTTGCCAGCCAACTAAGAGAGTCTGAATCACCGCGACTTCTGGAAGAACCGCTGGCTGCTGTGCCTGCCGATCACGTCGGATTCCCATCCGCCGTGCCGGAGGCACTCGTACCCAGGCGACTCAAGAGGAGGAACGGTGAAGGCTGAAAACCCTGAGCGACGCGAGTGCCTTGGCTCGCCGGTCTTTTCGGACAGCCGCCTTGATCGCGAGATCACTTCGGCCGAACCCTCAAGAGATGTTTGGTGCGTCGCACCGGGGCAATCCGGTCGAAACGACACCCTTTGCAGAAGCCGCCCCGTAGCCACCAGCAACCAAAACCAACTCAGTGTTCTGTCACCCAACTTCGTGAGGACAAAAACTTCCAAAATTCCTCACCGCGTTTGCGGTGCGCTCTGTTGACAGAGTGGGGCCATAGAGATGTTGGGCGGCAGAACACAGAACCGCAATTCACCACAAGTCAACCGCGTGCTCAACACGTTGTCCCCGTTCGATTCCGTTTCCCGCGACTGGTTCTCGAAAGTTCAGGAACCGCAACCGAGCATTCGCCCAGCCTCCAACAGTTCGAGCGCGACTTCATGACCCGTACCAGCGGGTTACTCGCCGAGTTCGCGGGCGCGAATACAATCGTTGCGTAGTGACAACTTGTCGAACCCTCGCTTCTCACGCGGAGCACATCATGCACCGACTGTTTTCCATCGTAGTTCCGGCGTTGTTGCTGTCGTTGTCGCTGGCAAGACCGGTGTGGAGCTACGTCGAAGTCCCGTACACGCTCGGCAAAGTCATCGAGGACTCGTCCCACATCGTGTTGGTGGAAGTCACGCGAGTGAACAAGGAGAAGGGGCTGATCATTTTCAAGAAGCTCAAAGATCTAAAAGGGACGCTCGACGGCGACCAGCTCAAGCACAACATCGGCACCGGCGATCGCGGGTTCCATCCGCGTGAGGCCAAATACGCAATGGCCTGGGCGGCCGTCGGTGAGCGGGCGGTTTTCTTCTGCAACGAAGAGGCGAGCGAAACTTGCATTGGCACGTACTGGTACCAGTGTTACCGCGAGGATCAGTGGTGGGGGATGTCGCACGCCGAACCATATTTGTTACGGACGTTTTGCGGCGACGCGGACGACCTGGCGAAAGCGGTGACCGAGATTCTCGTCGGCAAGGACGTGGTTGTCTCGTGTCTCGTTGACGCGAATCGTCAGCGGCTGCACGAACGCAAGGGGAAGCTGCAACGCTTGAAAGCCAGCCTGAAGCGACTGGACTATGACGCCAAGCGAGACTTCGTGGGCTACGGGGCTGATGGCGTAGATGTTGAGGAATACAAAACCGAAGTGCTGCTGGCGCAAGGGTCGCCCGGCTGGAAATTCGTGCCGGCCACGGATGTGGCGGACGCGGAAGATCGCTGGTTCAAGCCGGGATTCGATGACCGCCAGTGGCGCAGCGGAAATACGCCGATCGGCTACGGTGAAGAAGAACTCGGCACGCGCGGCGGCACCGAGATCGCCGAGCAGGGGCAAACGTTTGTCTTTCGCCGAGCGATCAACATTTCGCCCTCGCTGTTCGGAAACAAAGCCACAACCATTCAACTCAGCGTTGCCGCCGACAACTGCGCGCACGTGTTTGTGAACGGCGAATCGGTTTTAAACGAAGGGGAGGAAGACCACGAGTTTTCGTACTGGAACCAGGTCGTCGATATCGCGTCGCGCCTGCTCAAGCCTGGACGCAACGTGATCGCCGTGTATGTACCGAACGGTGCGGAGAGTTCGGATTTGTACTTCGATCTGCAACTGATCGCCGAGACACCGCTGCCGAAAAAACCCGCGCCGCCGAAAGTCGCCGCGAACAAACTTGCGCCCCTCGGCGTCAAGGCGATTGCGTCCGACAAATCCTCGCCGCCCAACTCGCCGAACACGGCCAGGCCGCCAGCCGATGACTCGCTGACGGCCGAAGTCACCGTCGACAAAACCGCGCGAACGATTTCGATCCCCTGCCAAATCGCCGCTCGCAAGCTGCCCAACCTGAGCGAAATTTACCCGCTGGAAGTCATCGCCACCGCGCCGCCGCCGCGCGGCCGCAAGGCGCACGAAACGGTCGTCACCACCGACGTCCGCCCCAGCCAAGTCCACGCCGCCCTCGAAGCGCTCGGTCTGCAACCCGGCCAGCCGGCGAAAGGCGAAGACGCCAAAGCCATCGGCCCGGAAGTGACGCTCTCGCTGCAATTCACCGACAGCTCCGGGAAAACAACATCCATCCCAATCGACCGCACGATTGTCGACGCGAAATCGAAAAAACCGCTGCCGCTGGTGAAATGGTTCTTCACTGGCTCGATTCGCAAACAACCGGACCCCGAACGCGAAGAAACCGTCTACGCCGCCGACCTCTCCGGCACCCTGATCACCATCTTCCCCGTCACCAACGAAACCGTTTTTCAATCCGGCCTGACGATGGCTGACGAATCGTCGTTGAAACTGGAAACCAACAAGACGCTCCTGCCGCCGGAAGGAACAAATGTGAGTTTGATCGTGCGAATCAAATGAAAGTCAAATTGCACTATGAAACCATCCTTCCGAACTCCCGAAGGTGAACCAAACCGTTCCAGAACCGTTCACAAAACACAGATCCTTGTTGCGAACGTACCTATGCGCAGATTACTCACCGCAATCGTCGCTGCACGTACCGGTTGCTCTGCTGGTTGCAATCGGCGGTTGAGCCGCGAATGTCTCAATTCCAACAGAACAGAAACTATCTTCCGAAGGGTGCTCGCCTCGTGTTGACCCAGTTAGGCATCGAGCTGGCTCGCCGCCGCCGGCCGTTTCCTCCAAGTCATTTCAAAAAACGTGGTTCATCGAACGACTCCTTCCGCTTCAGCATCCAGTAGACCGTGCGGCCCAACCGCGCGGAGAGAATCGAAATCGCTGTCGCTTTGCCGTGCTTCTTCTCCAACCGAGCCACATAGCTCTTCGCGGCAGGATGTTCCCGCAGCATCAGCAGCGCGGCTTCCGAGAACGCCCACTTCAGGTGTTGGGCGTGGAGACTCTTTCGTCACCTGCCGCGCTCGTCGTCGATTTTGCCGCCTAGCGAGGAGTTGTAGCTGCCGGCGCGGCAAAGCAATTTGGTTGTCTAAGGAAAGCTGAACGCCGCAGTTAGATAAACTCCGGTGCGTGCGCCCATTGCAATTCAGCCGACGAACTCAGACTGTCTCCCGCCCCCAGGCGATCGACAACTGGACGAGCACATCGACCGCCGCTTGCATCTCTTCCAAGCTGGTCCATTCGCGGGGTGAGTGCGGGTGGTGTTCGCCGGTGGAGAGGTTGGGGGTCGGCAGGCCCAGCGCGGTCAAGAGCGGGCCGTCGGTGCCGCCGCGGATGATCGTTTGTTGGGGCTCCAGGCCGGCGGCGCGAGTGGCTTCGATCGCATTGGCGACGGCGCGCGGTTCTTGGCTCAGACCGTCGCGCATGTTGCGGTATTGCTGCTTGATCTCGATGTCGATCTTCGCTCGCGGCTGCTCCAGACGCAGTTCGGCGGCGATGATCTCCAGCATGTTCGCGTACACGGTCAGTTGCGACGTCTCGAAGTCGCGCAGGATCACGCGGGCTTCGGCGTGAGCGACTCCTCCGTCGATCGAGTACGGATGCAGGAAGCCCTCGCGGCCCGACGTGGTTTCCGGGCTGAGCGTGGTGCGCGGCAGCAACGACAGGAAATCGCTGAGCACTCGAATGGCGTTGACCATCACGCCTTTGCCGACCGACGGGTGCGTGTTCACTCCGGTGACTCGAATGATCGCGAGATCGGCCGAAAAGGTTTCGCTGTCGATCATTCCCCGCCCTTCCCCGTCGAGCGTGTAGCCGCAGACGGCGTTGAGGTCGGCGATCCGCAGGCCGTTCGTGCCGCGACCGATCTCTTCGTCGCAGGTAAAGACGACTCGAATCGGCCCGTGCGGAATGTCGCGCTGTCGCATCAGGTGCTCGGCCGCCGACATGATCACGGCGATACCGGCCTTGTCGTCGGCACCCAATAGCGTCGTCCCGTCGGTCGTGATGATCGTGCCGCCGATCAAGCCGCGCAGCGCGAAGTTCTCGTCGACGCGGATGACTTGGCTCGGATCGCCCAGCAACACGATGTCGCTGCCATCATAGTTCCGATGCACGATCGGCTTGACGTTCGTTCCTGAAAACTCCGGCGACGTGTCAACGTGAGCCAACCACGCGATCGTCGGCGCGGCGTGAGGCACCGTCCCTGGGATCGTGGCCACGACGACTCCCTGCTCGTTCAGCGACACGTCGGCCAGTCCGAGCTGCCGGCACTCGTCCGCCAGCAAGCGGCTGAGGTCGAGCTGCTTCAGCGTACTCGGCGACGAGCCGCTGTGTTCGTCGGCCTGCGTGTCGATCTGGACATAGCGGAGGAACCGGTCGAGGAGGTTTTGCATCGAAGGCTTTCTCGAAAAAGACTCGGGGACAAAGAGCGGACGTTGTAGAGTTGAGAGATGCATTGCAAATTGGCAACTGTCAATTGGCAACTGTTAATTGGCAGTGGATCTTTCGGGCCACAAGGGCCCGGGCTACAGGGAGATCTTTCGGGCCACAAGGGCCCGGGCTACAGGAAGTCGGAAATGCGGTTATGCACCATCTGGATCACGCACACGCCTCGTTGATTCAAACCGTCAGCCAGCCTGCTTACAATCCTCCGGCTCTTCCTGTGAGGAGATCGCTCATGTCGAATTTTGATCGTTGGGTACAGCGTTACATTCGCCGAGTCAGTTGGGGTGAGTTTCTGCACGACGCGGCGGAATGGCTCGCTGGGTTTTGTTTTGTTTTCGGTTCCGTCGTCTTGTTGGTGAAACTGCGTTGGACGCAGGCCTGGCCGCACGTGATGTGGATTGCGACGGCGACGGTTCCCGTGGCGGGGTTGGCGTGGTGGTGGTCGCGGCGGCGGCGTATCAACTCGCGAGACGCGGTCGCGTTGCTGGATCAGAAGCTTGAAGCCGGCGGCTTGTTGATGACGCTCAGCGAGCTGCCGGACCCAAGCTGGTCGGAAAAGTTGCCACACCTGGAAAGCCTGTGGCGACGCAGTCTGCCCGCGCTGCGGCCGACGCGATTCGCGAAAGTGTTGATCCTGCCGATTATCTTCGCTGTGGCGACGTGCTTTGTGCCGCTGCGGAATCTCAACGAGCCGATCGTTCAAGGAGCCGTCGCTCAGCAGCAGATGCAGCGGATCGAAGAGTTGATGCAACAACTCGAAGAAGCTGACGTTCTTAAAAAGGATGAGCCCGAAAGCCAACAACTGCGCGATGAGTTAGACAAGCTCGCCGATGAAACCAAGGAGCGACCGCTCACGCACGAGAAGTGGGAGACGGTCGACACGCTGGAAGAACGGCTGAAAGCGAAACTCGATCAGTCAACCAACATGGTCTCGCACGCCGCCGAATCGCTGGCGGCATTGCGCCAGGCGCTTGATGACCTCTCCAAGACCGGCGAGATGAAACTGTCGGACGAGCAATTGCAACAGCTTGAAAACGAAGTCGCGCAGGCGATGCAACAACTTGCCAAGGGCGGCCAACTCGGCAAGCTGCCAGCGGCGTTGCGTCAAAAACTGTCGAGCATGGCCCAGTCGGGGCAGTTCAAGTTGCCGCAAGACGCTACCGAGCGAGATGCACTCGCCGCAGAGCTGCAAGAATTCCTCGACAAGGAATCTTTGAAGCTGGCCGAGTTGCGTGACAAACAGAAAGGGCCCGGCTGAAAGGGTTCGCAAAAGTGCGAGGAGTGCCAGAAAGCAGGTGGAACCTGACTGGCCTCCGGCAACCGCTCCGGTCGGAGCGGCAATATCCCCGGCAAAGGCGGA
>CAYSHJ010000539.1:0-1771 GCA_964430385.1 uncultured Planctomycetaceae bacterium | reverse complement strand
TTTCAACCGTGTTGAACTCAACCAGCCACGAGTTCACGGCATTAGCATGTGTGCCGATGTAGAGGCACTTGTTATGGCCCTCAATGATGGCGAAATAGCCTTCGCCTTCGGTCGCCGTGTACTTGGGGAGGACATACGCCTTGGAGGGAACGTATTTGGTCGGCTCGGCGGCGTGCGCGGCACCGAATGCCGATGCGGTGACCGCCAACAGCAGAGTGATTCGCAGCATGTGGGGCTCCTGCTTGAGTAGAAACAGTCGTCGGGAACACATTGAACTCATGGTTGTCTCCTGTTGTTGCATCTCATCCGGGTGGCATTGTGGCCCGGCGGGCCAGACCAAACCTATCGCGTTTCGGCGTGCGGTGCCTCGATCAGAGGGAACGTTAGCAGGTCAGCACGTCACGGCGCGAAACGCCATCGCAAAGCGACGACAATGACGGAGCGGTCAGATTCAACATCGGCCCATTCCTCTTACCTAGACACTTCGGACTTCGGACGAACGCATCCGCAATAAAGAAAAAGTTCATCCGACTAAAGCATCTATTGGCTTGCAAAAAAAAAACCTACGTCTTCGTCTTCTCCGCAATGGCGGTGAATTGTTCCAAGGCGGTTTGCAGGTCGTCGGCGACTTCTTGGGCAAGCACGTCGGGAATAGGGAGATCGTCGGAGTCTTCCAGGCCATTGTCTTTGAGCCAGAAGATGTCGAGGTTCACTTTGTCCCGCTTCATCAATTGGTCGTAGTCGAACGCTCGCCAGCGGCCTTCGGAGTTCTGCTCAGCGCTCCAGGTGGGTTTGCGAAGGTGTCGCTTGCTGGGGCGATAGCACTCAACGAACTCGTCGAGGTCTTCTCGCTTGAGTGGGTTCGTTTTCTGCGTGAAGTGCATGTTTGTCCGCAGATCGTAAACCCATAGCGTTTTCGTCCACGGCTTCTCTTGAGCGGGCTTGGCGTCGAAGAACAGGACGTTGGCGTCGATGCCGTGCAGGTACAAATTCATGATGCAAAGCCGAGCCGTGTTGGGAACCAGTTCCCAGCCCTTCACGAACTTGGTTCGCAGGTGTTTCTTCTGATCTTTGTCGAGCGTCTTGCCGTGCTGCTTCACGACCGAATCGTGAGCCGCCAGCAGGAAGCCGCCCGTCCCCGCCGCCGGATCTCAGACGGTGTCAGCGGGGCCGGGTTGCACGCAATCGACGATCGCTTTGATGAGTTGCCGCGGCGTGAAGTATTGGCCGGCTCCCTTGGGAGACTCTTCGGCGCTCTTGGCGAGCAGCCCTTCGTAGATGTCTCCCTTCACGTCGGCTTCCATGCTCGACCACTTCACCGGCTCGATGAGATCGACAATCAGCCGTCGCAGCGTGGCCGGGTTCTGAATGTCAGGCCGAGCCTTCTTGAAAATCTCGCCGAGCATCCCCGGCTGCTTGCCGAGTTCCTCCAGCGTATGCCGGTAATGGACCTCAAGTTCATCTCCCTCGTACTTGAGCAGCGTCTGCCAACCATGCTTCGCCGGCACGATGGGCGGCCGGCTGTACGGCGGCTTGGTCATCTCGTCGGCCATCTTCAGGAACAGCAGAAACGTGATCTGCTCCGTGTAGGCCATGTACGACAGCCCGTCATCGCGCATACGTTGGAGCCGCGCCGCCGGCCGATCGCGGACCTTTACGCAGCGCAGTTCGAAGGCATGGCCGAGCGAGGCGTGACTGTAGGGGAGCTGGAAAACGCGCGCGAGCGCCTAGTCAGGGCGCTCCATGGGCGCATGGGGGTGCGGGAAAGGCA
>CAYSHJ010000538.1:0-5679 GCA_964430385.1 uncultured Planctomycetaceae bacterium | reverse complement strand
AAGCTCAATGTCTCACTCCGCCCTCAAAATCTCACCGAACCCCATCCTCCAGCATCTGCCCTCGCGCGTGCGTCCCACCGCTGCGCGCCGACCGCGCGCCAAATCGGGGCGGCAGTGCCATTCGTTCCTGACACCTTTTCCTCACGGCACGTTCTGAAGTGGAAGGACAACCCGGACTGTCACCTGCTGCAAGCGCGGCCGATCAAGCTGCGGTTTCACTTAAAGAACGCGAAGCTGTACGCGTTCGAGCCCAAGATCCGCCATAACCATTACCTGCAATCGTACGATTAAACTGAATCACGACCTCGGCTTGCCTTCGGAAATCACTTCGACAACAGGAGAACCCCAATGCTCAAGATGCTCGGCAGTCCCCGTCGGTTTTGTGACGGAATCACGCGGCGCGAAACGCTCAAAGCCGGGGCGGTCTCTGTCTTGGGAGGGTTTGGCCTGCCTCAACTGCTGCAGGCCGAGCAGGCCCGTCAACATGTCTGGTCGGGCAAGGCCAAAAATGTGATCTGCCTCTACCTACTGGGGGGAGCACCCTGGCAGGACATGTACGATTTGAAGCCCCAGGCCAGTTCCGACGTTCGCGGCGAGTTCAACCCGATCGCCACGAACGCCCCGGGCATCGATCTCTGCGAACATCTGCCGCAACATGCCCAGTGGATGGATCGCTCGGCGATCGTTCGTTCGATCAACCATCGAGCCGGTTGCCACAACTGCATCCCCAGCTATACCGGCTGGGAAGTTCCTGAAACCGATCTGGTCAATCTCAAAGAGACGCATCCACCCAGCATGGGATCGGTCTGCGAATACCTGAGCGGCGGACGGGCCGATTCTCCGGCGTACGTCTACATGCCGTGCTACCTCGGCTGGGGGCAAGCGATTCGCCGCCCGGGCCCGACGGCAGGTTTTCTCGGTTCGCGGTTTGATCCGTTGTACACCGAATGCGCCCCGACGGTCGACAATCCGCCCGAAGAAGGGCATGCCCCGCAACCGCTTCGAGGAATGCCCTACATTCCCCACACCCGGTTGGAAGAAGCGATGACGGTCGACCGCCTGAGCGCCCGCCAAACGTTGTTGCAGCAACTTGATTCCGAGCGGTTCCGCGTCGAACAGCGGGGACGCCTGGGGGGCTTCAATCGGCAGGAAGAACGGGCATGGAGCCTGCTGACCTCGTCGAAGGTGCGGGACGCCTTCAATCTGGAGAAGGTCGATCCGAAGGTCCGCGATCGGTACACCCGCACGCTGTTCGGTCAGAGTGCATTGATCGCTCGGCGGCTGGTCGAAACCGGAGTCCGTTTCGTCAATGTCACCTGGGACTGCTACTGGGAACGACTGAAGCTGCAACTGCACTGCTGGGATACGCACTCGCAGAACTTCAAGTTGCTGAAAAACTACAACCTGCCGTACCTCGATGCCGTCTATGGCGCGTTGATGCAGGATCTGTCCGAGAGCGGGTTGCTGGACGAAACGCTGGTGGTGGTGATGAGCGATTTCGGCCGCACGCCGAAGATCAACGCCAACGCCGGCCGGGATCACTGGACGTTCTGCTACTCGATGCTGTTTTCCGGCGCGGGGATCAAGGGAGGGACGGTGTACGGTGCGAGCGACTCGCAGGCGGCGTATCCCGCGCAGAATCCGGTCAGCACGTCGGACATTTGCTCGACGATCTACAAGGCTCTCGGCATTGATCACGAAATGCCCGTCTACGACAAGCTGGGCCGTCCGATGTCGATCAGCCACGGCGGGTCGCCGATCGACGACATCCTGGCGTAGCGACACGCTCCTGTGCATAAACGTCGTCAGATCAGCGTCGATTTGCGATAGCCGAAGTCAACCCTCAAACGAACCCAGGTTCCCCCCATGTTTCACCGACTGAGCTGTTTGACTGCTTTGATCGTGTGTCTCGCCTGCATTCCAGCAGCCGCTCAAAGCCGCCAGGCACCGCCCGGGATGTTCAGGGATCTCGATGATGCGATCCTCGGCGATGCGGTGATCGTCCGCGGCAAGCAACTCTTTATCGATGACTTTCTCGTCGAGGAGCTGCGGGGCGCCAAAAAGTCCCTGCATCAACCGGTCAAGCACCCGAAGAATCCGGTGTTGATCCAAGACCAACCTTGGGAAGAAACCGGACCGGGCTTTGGAACCGTCATCTACGACAAAGACGAAGACCTCTTCAAACTTTGGTATGAGTTCCAAAGCCAGACGGAAGGCTCAGGCAAAACGGGCATCCCCCGACTGTGTTATGCCACGTCGAAAGATGGAATCACATGGCAAAAGCCGATCATTGACGTCGCGCGCGGCACGAATTTCGTGACCCCGCCGAAAACCAGGCACTTCATGATTGTCGGCCTGTTCAAGGACGACCACGAGCGCGATCCGAATCGGCGATATAAGATGCACTACGTCTGTTCGCCCGACGGCTCGGAGGAAGGGGGGATCGATCTACCGAAGTATATGAGATCCCTCCGGACGAGTGTCGGCTGGTCGCCGGATGGCATCCAGTGGACCGCTTCGTCGGAGACTCCGCAAATCCCATTCAGCGACAGTCCGAGTTGCCCGTTCTGGGATCGGAGGATCAATCGCTATGTGTCGTTCCTGCGGTACGGTCCCCCGAATACCAGAAAGGTCACACGCATTGAGAGCGAGGATTTCATTCATTGGTCGCCCAAGGTCACGGTGATCAGTCCCAGCAATCTCGATGGGCCGTTGGCGACGCAGTTCTATCAAACGTCGTTGCTCCCCTATGAGGGCGACTACATTGGCTTGATTACCACCTATCACAGCGAATCGCTCGCACCCATTCCCAAAGACAAACCTTGGACCGACCGGAAGAATATCCAGTTGGTCTATAGCCGTAATGGCACCACCTGGCTGCGCGTCGGCCAGCACGGAGCGATCACGCCGGCGGAACTCAAGAATCCCGATCGGGACTGGAAGCAGACGGCGCTCGATGCCACGTTCATCCCGTATGGCGAAATGAACAAGGCCTGGGACTGGGGCACGGTGTCTACGGTTTATACGCCGGCACCGATCATCGTTGGTGATGAGATTTGGATGTACTACACCGGCATTGACGCGAAAAACTGGTGGACGCATATCGGCGATCCGCCCGTGCGTGATCCCCATGTGAAAGAACCGAACAAGGGAGTCGGCCTGGCGACACTGCGACTCGACGGCTTTGTTTCCGTGAACGCCGGCGCCGAAGAGGGAACGCTAACCACCAAGCCGCTGGTATTCCTGGGCGATACGCTGGTCGTAAACGCGAACGCGGCCGGCGGGTCGCTCACGGTCGAAGCTCTCGATGTGGAAGGCAAGGTTATCGAGAGCTTCGGCAGGGCTGACTGCGTGCCGATCACCACCGACAGCGTCTGGCATGTCGTGAAATGGAAAGACAACGCGGATTGTCATCTGCTGCAAGCGCGGCCGATCAAGCTGCGGTTTCACTTAAAGAATGCGAAGTTGTACGCGTTTGAGCCGAAGATTCGCCATAACCACTATCTGCAGTCGTACGATTAGGAGAGCGCGGATGCCGAGCACCACAACACGATCGTTGTTGGGTCACGACTTGAGCCGTCGCGCCTTCGTTCGGCAGGCGATGGCGGGCGTCGGGATTCTGAGCATGCCCAACGTGCTGCGGCTCAGGGCTGAAGCACCGCTGGCGGCTGGAGCGCGAAAGCGGTCGCTGATCGTGCTCTGGCAGGACGGTGGGCCGAGTCACTTCGAAACATTTGATCCAAAACCACAAGCACCGATCGAGTTTCGTGGCGAGCTGGGAGCCATTCAGACAACGCTCCCTGGAATTCAGTTTTGCGAGGTGCTGCCGCGACTGGCTCATCGGGCGCACCGATTCAGCGTCATTCGCTCGCTGCATCAACCTTCATCGGATCATGTGGTCGGTTCGCACAATGTGCTGACCGGTTGGGACGGCGAGACGGAGGGATCCAAGTCCCGATATCCCGACTTCGCAGCGATCATCAATCGCAAGCGAACCGAAGAATCCGAAGGGGGTGCGCAGATCGGCGAATCGACCGACCCGCGTCTGGCGCTGGGTTTGAAGAAAACCGGAGCCAAGCGGGAGGCCGGCACCTCCCGCCAGGAATTGCCGCGCTATGTGGATATCAGCAGCGGACTGCATCGGGGCGGGCCGGCGTTCCTGGGGCCGATCCATGCTCCATTCGCTGTCGCGGGCGATCCCTCGAAACCGGATTTCGTCGTGCAGAACCTGCGGATGAAAGGCTCGCCGACGCAATTGGATGCTCGGCTGAGAATACTTCAGGATTTGGACCGGTTCGGTCGCTCCGATCTGGGACTGACGAGCGTGGATTTCGCGGAGCAGATGCAAGCCACCGACGTTTTTCGCGGACAGGCCCTCGACTTGCTGACGGGATCGGGAGCGGCCCGAGCGTTCGATTTGTCGCGCGAGAAGGCACAGGTTCGGCAGCGTTACGGCTTGCACACGTCTGGACAGCAGTGCCTGCTGGCGCGCCGGCTTGTGGAAGCCGGTGTCAGCGTCGTCGCCGTCCGCTTCTGCCCGGACGGGCGCGGCGACTACGAGAAGCCGATGATCGGCTGGGATGACCTTGGTGTCGATGATGCGCACGGAGTCGATCAAACTCACACAAACAGGAGCCAAGGCCATGAACCGCAACGTTGGTTTCCGCAGTCTTCTTTTCGTCTGTGCGTCTCTGATTCTGAGCGGAGCAGTCTGGGCTGATGACGCGGAGGTGAAATCGCCGCCGCCGCTGAAGATCCAGAAGATCTACTTCATGTTTCACCCCGTCTGCTGGCGAAATTTCGGTGCCACACCGCCCCCAACGGCAGACAAGAAACTGTGGGCCGCCTGCTACAACCGGGAACTCAAGGTCAACGAAAAACAGAAGCAGTTCATCAGCGACCTGAAACCCGATGAAGCGCTGGTTCTGTTCCCGATTGGGCGCAGCGGCGCGATGCGTGAGTTGGAAGACCATGCCACTCAGGCATTGGGCCGTCGCTGCATCATCGTACGCCGGGACGGATGGGATCCACCGGAGGCTTGGGGAACACTGCCCAATGCCATCGACGAGTTTCTGAACAATCCCCAGTTGCAGGGCAAGGCTGAGTTCCTCAGTCCAGTGCCTGCCGACATCCGCAAGGAACTGGAAACCGAATTGCGTGATGCCTGGGAGAAGCAGCAACGACCCAACTGGAACATCGGCCTGCTCGAGGTGGCGTACTATAGCCGCATGTGCGCCTTGGACATTCAGCACGAGTTCAAGGCTCGCAACCTGCCGTACGATCCAGCCACTGTTCGCAGCGCGGCGTTCGGGGAAGGATTCGAGCAATGCGCCATGACTTGGAAACAGATGCTCGTTCCGTACCTCGGCTTCACCCACCCTGCCGACAACATCTTCGAGCTGTCGGTCAGTGGCGCTCCATTTCTGGTCAACGCGACGCTCGTGGAACGCCTCGAACTCAACGAGGACTTGCGTCTCTATCTGTGGAAGGCTGAGGACGGCCGCCTCGTGGGAATGTACGCCCGGGCGTGGTGTCGCATGACTCAACTTCGACAGGTCATTTTCGCAAGTCTCATTCTAATAGCGGGTTGCGAATTCGTGAACCGTCGTTGGCACTACAGAGCAGCTCCTTGAAGTATGGGATTTAGTAGACTTCGCTACGCGGTGCGGATGGCGGGGC
>CAYSHJ010000537.1:0-2098 GCA_964430385.1 uncultured Planctomycetaceae bacterium | reverse complement strand
CGCCGGCCGCATGGCCGTCGCCAAAGCGACACCGCTCAGCCACAACGAATACAAAGTCCAGATCGCACAAACCGCCGTAAAGCGCGCGTTGCTCAAGGCCGTCAATAAACTCGGCGATTTGCTGTAAGGCTGACTTCGATTTCGCCGACTCTAACGTTTTCTCGGTGCTGGAATTTTTCTCGTCATTACTCTGTGTTCTGTCGCGTCTCTGTGGTGTTGCACCTCGTCGTCCGGACCTGAACGCACCACAGAGACGCGACAAATCACGGAGGAGAAGACCGACGGCAACTAGAAAACGGTCGAGTCAGCGATTTCGGAAGACCTCAAGGCCCGATCCCACGGATCAGGCTTTTTTTGTTTCGCAACCTTGAGACTCAACGAACGTCGTCAGGCCACGGCTCGACCCCTGAATTGAGCTTCAATGATCGCTCTGCTGAAAACAACTTTCAGCAGAGCGATTTTGTTTCTACTCTATGTCGGCAGCAACAGATCATTCGAGTGAATCGAGACTCACGCAATGCCCAGCCGATTTCCGGGGATAGACCCGTACCTTGAAGGTCAGGAGTGGGAAGACTTCCATCACCACTTCATTGAGGAATGCCACGCGCGACTGGTTTCGCAACTACGTCCCAAGTACGTCGTGCGGGTGGAGCGGCGCGTGTATGTCGAGCACGAACCGGAGGAAGTGCGCACGATTCGGCCCGACATCGCGGTCCTGCAGAGTGATGATTCTCAACGCGAAGCGGCCGAGTGGGGCGGCGCGGCGGTCGCCATCGAGCCGATTGTGCTGACGTTGCCGCTCCCTGAAACCCATCGCGAAGCGTACCTCACGGTTCGCGAACGAGATTCATTGGAAGTCGTGACTGTCATCGAAGTGCTGTCGCCGACAAACAAGCGACGCCACAGTGATGGCCGGTTCGAGTACCTCAACAAACGGGAAGAGGTTCTACGGAGCACGGCTCACTTGGTAGAACTCGACCTGCTGCGAGGCGGCGAGCGGCTGCCGACCATCGAGGCGTTGCCGCCCGCGGACTACTTTGCCTTCGTGAGCCGAGCCTCGCATCGCCCCAAGGTGAGCGTGTATCGCTGGAGGCTGAGACAACCGCTACCCCCCGTGCCCATTCCACTGGCCGATCCCGATCCGGCCGCCGTGCTGAACCTGCAAGACATTTTCGCGGCGGTTTATGACCGAGCCGGGTACGACTACTCATTGGACTACACCCGCCCAATCGAACCGCCGCTCCCAGAAACCGATCAGGAATGGGTTCGCAAATGGGAAATCGGCGATCCGAATTAGCCCTCAAACAAGCGACCCCACTGAGCTTGCCTCAGTGGCTCGCGGGTTTTTGCACGACTTGAACTGCACTCGAAATCAACTGGCTCGTAGTGCAAAAACCCGTAAACCGCCGACGCAAGGTCGGCGGGGTCGCTTCATTGAGGATTAGCGGATGTGCGGATCAGGCTGTCACCAGGAGGAATAGCATCGCGGCCAAGGCTGCGCCGGCGATGGGACCGAAGACAGGTATCGCCGCGTAGGCCCAGTCGGAATCTCGTTTATCCTTAATCGGCAGCAGAGCGTGAGCGATGCGCGGGCCTAGGTCGCGAGCGGGATTGATGGCATAGCCCGTCGTGCCGCCCAACGAGAGTCCGATTGCGAAGACCGTCAGCCCAACCTGGATCGCACCGATTGATCCCAAGCCAACCTGGACTTTGTGCGCTTCGCTGGCACGGTCGAGTTTGAAGGACGGGTCTGCGAAAAACAGAACCGCAAATACCAACACGAAGGTACCGACCAGCTCGCAGAAGAAACTGCGCGGCAAATTGCGAATCGCGGGTGCGGTGCAAAAAGTTGCCAGCTTGGCGTCACGATCAGCAGTCGCGTCGTAGTGATCTTTGTAGAACTCGTGTACGAGCGCCGCTCCGATCAACGCACCCACCATTTGGGCCAGGATGTAACCTGGCGCTGAAGACCAATCGAATTCGCCGGCGAGCGCCAAGCCGATCGTGACCGCCGGATTGAGATGAGCGCCGCTGAACTTGGCCACGCTCGCGGCTGCCACAAACACGGCGAAGCCCCAGCCGGCCGAGATCACGATCC
>CAYSHJ010000536.1:0-2240 GCA_964430385.1 uncultured Planctomycetaceae bacterium | reverse complement strand
GTCGGGGCGTTTCCAACTGCGGGTCACCCAGCCGGCATGCGAGCCGGGTAAAAGTTGAAACACGCGCGTCGGTCGATACCACGGCAACGAGACATCTCGTTCATCATCGCTGTCGAACGTGAAGACATCGCCGTTTCGATGAAATGCGAAGTCGTAGGCGTTTCGCAGGCCGTGAGCGATCACCTCGCCCCCTGATTTGACGTCCGGCTTCATACGATAGAGCACGCCGGCTTCGGGCTGCTTGATCGGAGAGGTCGGCAGCGTGACGTATTTGGCGTCCAGTGCCGTGTCGTTGCCGGCGATCAAGTACCACCAGCCGTCAGGACCCCGCTGAATCGCGTGCGCGTGATGTTCGCCGCCCGTGCGAAGATTGAGCAGCACATCCGGCGGTCCATCGGCGCGACGGTCACCGTCGCGATCGCGGTACAGCAGCAAGCCGTCACCGCCGACCGCCAACAAGTCGGAGCCGTGCCAGAACATGCCTTGCACGCCGCTGGTCGGTGCCTCGGCGAACAACTCGGATGAGTCGGCTTTGCCGTCGCCATTTTTGTCGATCAAGAAACGGATGTAGCCGTTTCCGGCAACGACGATTCGGCCGTGGCTGTCGATCGACAGGCAATGAATGTCGTGAGCGAGATCATCGTCGGCGAACAGCGAGGCCTGAAATCCCTCAGGTGCTCGCAAGCCGGCGGACTCCTGGCCATTCACGGTGACGTTGAGCAGTCCGACCAGCCACGCGGCGATCAGCGTCCGTCCCAGTGAACCCCAGAGAAGAAGCCGTCGCTGGTCGCGTTGTCGCGAGCGTGCCTTGATGATTGACATCCCAGTCCCTGACATTTTGAAATCCGTTCTTGTCGGACAACCGGAACAAACTGTCCGCCGCGGCGGACAGCGTCCCGTGACCACGCTCTGTCGTTCACCGTCCGGCGGTCATCCAACCTCGCAAGCGTTGTCGGAGCATCAGTCGTACACCGACGCTGCGAGCCGGCTCGACGATCTTGCCGGGTGCCGGTCGGGCATTCGAGTCGGTAGGCGATGTCGAGGCCGGCTCAGGGACAGAGACTCGTATTTCAAGAGCGGCTGACTTTCGGAAACCGTCGCCACCTTCCGTCCCCGATGTCGAGACGGGCCGAGACGAACCGTTGACGCGGTCCAGCGCCGCGAAGAATTCGACCAGTCGGCGATCGTACTCGTGCGCGTTGACGGAGCGTCCCAGGTTGTGCTTCGCGCGCGGAACCGTCCAGAGCGCGTCCGGCTGTTCGGTGAGCCGGCAGATCTCTCGCGACACATCGGGCAAGACGTACCCGTCACGCTCGCCCGCGATCAACAACAGCGGCTTCGACCGTAGCTTGGGGAGTTGGCGTTCCAGGATCGCGTATCGGCAGCGACGCCGGAATTGGCTGACCCAATGCGTCAGAATAATCGTCCAATGGACGTGCCACCACGGCACGAGGTCCGCCAACCGTTCAGGCACGGTCATCGAAATCCAACGCCGCGCGTGAGCCAGCATCATCAGCTTGCTGCCGAAGCCTCCCTCGGCGGCCACGCAGCGCACTTCGGGACGCATGGCGGCCACGTACAGCGCGGCGGTGCCGCCGCGACTGACGCCGAAAAGTCCCAACGGCAGCTCGCGTAAGTCGGCCTGCTGCCGCACGTGGTCCAAGACGGCGTGCAAGTCATTGACCTCGAAATGCGTCAACCAGTGCAAAGGTTCATAGCCGGGCTGCTTGTCGCTTTCACCCTGATTGCGGAAATCGAACGCCAGGATGTTGAACCCGGCGTCGAACAGCGACGAACAGTACAACATGGCCGACCAATGATTGGCTCCGAATTCGTTGCAGAACACGATCAACCCGCGCGGCGGGCAGTCGCTTTGTCGGTACAACCTTCCTCGCAGCGTCAGTCCATCTTTCGTCCGGACGGCTAGTGGCTCGGCATTCGGGTCGGGAGGCAGACTCTCCACTCGGAACGGTGGCGAGTTCTCGATCAGTGCCAACACGACCCGCACGGCGCGCCACTGAATCAGTGCCTCCGCCAACACAAGTCCCGCCAGCAAGCCAACCAGCGCCCAAATCACAGTTGTCTCCCTCGCCGCACGGGTGCTCTGACCAGAGACGGCTCGCCGACCCCGGAAGGCCCATCAGTCCTTGAACTCGGAAAAGATCAGTGCCACGTTTTGACCGCCGAAGCCAAAGCTGTTGGACAGCGCCACGCGAGCTTTGTCTTGCCGCGCCTCGTTG
>CAYSHJ010000535.1:0-6041 GCA_964430385.1 uncultured Planctomycetaceae bacterium | reverse complement strand
CAGCAAACTCGCGCAGCCACAATCCAGGAGGTAGAGATATCATGTCCTCTGACAATGCGCCAGCCTATTCAACTTACCCAGCTATACGCGCTGGCCGTGGTCGTGGATGTTGGTTGGCCTCGCGGTCGCTGTTGGTGGGCTTCATGTTGAGGCACGGCCCTTAATGGCGCGGGTATTCCGGCGCTTTCGCACATACGTTGAGTCATTCAAAGGAGAGTTTGAGCAATTCAAAGAAAACGAAAAACAAAAGAGGGAACAATGGGCCGAGGAACGTGAACGGCAAAAGCAACGGGCGCGCGCTCACTCGGATAAGCGAGACCCTTCACCGACTGTCGTGAGCGCGACACGAACGCCAACGAGCGTTCTCGTAATGCAACCAGTAGAGGAATCCACGATGGCACGCAGCACGAAGACTCCACAAATTGACGGTCGGCGAGCGGTCCTCGCGCTCATCACGCTCGCGCAGGAGCCAAATGCGAACGACATCGGTGCCTTTCATGTGCTGGGAAAGGCACTCGACTATCGGCTCAATACGGATGCCGGCGAGACGTTTGTCGAAGGTTTCAAGCGATTCGATCTTGCCGAACTCATTCGCTCAGCGAAGTCGGCATCCAAAGAGAGTCTCGACAAGATTAAGGCGTTAGGCGCAGCGAACAGTCACCGGCTGCGCGGACAACTCTACGACAACACCAAGAGCACTCTCGCCGACACTATTGCGCTGGCGCGTACGGGTGCCGTCCACCAAGTCTCAGTTAATGCGTACGAGCGAAACCCAGAAGCGCGGCAGCCGAAGCCAGGAACGGTGTCCGACACTGGAGCCGACGCCAACGACATTTTGGAGGGCGCGGCGACTGCCAACCGTGGGTTGCAGCTTCGTGTTCACGAGCCCCAACCCAAAGGGCACACTGGGTGGCTTCAAGGTCCGTTCGATGTCCTTGTGGCAGGCGGTGAGTACACCGACTATCTGACTCCCTTCTTGAGCAAGACTGTAACGGCTCGCGAGATCATCTCGGACATCGCCCCCCAGCTTAACCGCCGCACCCTCCAGATATTCAACTGCAACCTCTTGAAGCTCGCGCCACTCTTACTGCCTGGCGAAATGCCAGAGAAAACCACGTTGACGGAGGGTAGGCAATCTGATCACGTCGATGCAGAAGGCGTTCGTCACGTTGAAGACACGGGAGTCGGGGGCAAGCGTCTGACCGGCCAACACGGTCAGAGACTTTCTGGGATGGCAATTGAGAGCGCGACCGGGGACTTAGCGTACTCGATCACCGGGTCGCGCCGGCAAGGCGTGGGAGGAATGCACTGTCTGGAAGCGACTGTCATCACCCGCGTAACGGACGCTGGGCTCAACGGTTCTCGAGACGTGGAATTGACGTTGCGCGTGCTCGGTGCCCCGGATGTATTGGTGGAGTTCTGCGACACACGCCGAGGAGCGCGCTTGGACGGTGGCTCGATTCAGGCCGCAGTCGGCGAGACGTTTGAATTGTTCTTTCGGTTGGCAGGCGTAAGCGATGCGCCAGTCTTCGTGGAGATTTGCGGTGCCAATTCTGGCTGGGATGTGATTCCCTGTGTGCTTGATGAACCATTCGCTGTGAACCCCGCGCCTCGCAACGCGACATCGGCTGCCGTGCCTGCACAATCCCTGGCCCGAGTCCCCGAATGGCTACTGAAATTCCCCGAAGGAGGCTTTCGACAAGTGTTCGAGCATTTGGAGGCACACGGTGTCGTTACGGAATCCGAAGCCACCAAAATGCTCGGCAGCCCCCGTGAGCTACGCAGCTTCGCACGCCAGTTCGAGCAACTCGTTGCGCTGTGTCCGTTCGGCGTCCGTATCGAGACCGTCGCCGGAATGAAACGCTTCGTCCGAGAAGGAACCCTATGAGCACTCTCTCACCCCGCGATATCGAACACGTCTTTGAAGCACTCCGCAAGGGCTTGGTTCCTGAACGAGGGATCAACACGTTCGCGGTCGGCATCGAGAAGCATCGTGGCGAGATTCATCGCCAACTCGAACTGGCGGAAGCACGCGAAGGAACCATCAAGTTTCTCCGCGGCGGCTATGGATGCGGCAAAACATTCATGGCTCGGCTGGCGCTGCTGGATGCTCAGGACAAAAAATTCGCGACCAGTTTCGTCGTGGTGTCCGACAACGATTTGCACTTCCATCGTTTTGACGATGTCTATCGCAAAGTGATGACCGAACTCGGAACGGCGTCCTGCCAGCGCGGGGCGCTGAGCGATATCCTGGACCGTTGGATCGGCAATATCGAACACGCTTTGATCGAGACGGGAGAAGATGGCTCGGCCCGCGACTTCGACCAGAAGGTGCGCCGTCGGTTGGACGAAGACTTGAAGGCATTGACGGGTGAGCGCGCTCCGCCAGACTTCGTGCGCGTGATTCAAACCATCTTCGATCTCAAACAGCGCGGCGATTTATCAGAGGCAGGCGCGCTCATCTCGTGGTTGTGCGGAAGCGGCAACGTCAGTGCGGCGGCCAAAAGAGCGGCCGGCATAAAAGGGGACATCGAAAGCGGCGACGCGCTCGAATACTTGCGGGGTGTTCTGGAAATCGTCAAAGCCGCCGGTTATGCAGGATTGGTCATCGTCATTGACGAAGCCGAAACCATTCTGCGAATGCGAAAAGACTTACGCCACAAGTCGCTCAACGGCATTCGTCAGATTGCCGACGCCGCGGGATCGTACCCCGGCCTGCTGTGGCTGTTCACTGGGACGGCCGAGTTCTTCGACTCTCGGCACGGTGTGGCGGGACTCACGCCGCTGCATGAACGCATTCGATTCCTGAAGCAAGGCGCATTTGCCAGCCTGAAACAGGCACAGTTGGAACTGACCCCGTTTGATGCCGATCGGCTCACAGCCGTCGCGTTCCGGCTCCGCGAGTTGTTTCCCGCAAAGGATCGCACTCGCCTTGAAACACGAATCAGCCGCGAGTTCGTCAACCGCTTGGTGCAGCAAGTCACTGCCGGATTCAAAGGAGACGTTGGCGTCGTACCTCGACAATTCCTCCGTGAGTTCGTGACTCAAATGGATTTGGTGGTTGAACACCATGAATACGACCCGATGAAAGAATATGGCTTCCGGCCCACGGAACTTCGGCCGGAAGAGCAAATCGTTCTCAGCGGCATCAATGCTCCGAGCGAAGATGACGAGCAAGAACTGGTTCCCCAGGAGGATGCGTGGTGAGCATCTTCGCACGATTCGCGCCTTGCTTGCAGGAAGCCATTGTTTCACGATTGGGTTGGTCGAGTCTGCGTCCCGTGCAAGAGCTCGCCGGAGCAGCGCTGCTCGACGGAATGAATGCCGTCGTGTTAGCTCCCACCGCTGGCGGCAAGACCGAGGCGGCGAAGTTTCCGACGCTCTCCACAATGGTGGTTGATCCGCCGGACGGCGTGGCAGCAATCTACGTTGCTCCGACCAAGGCGCTGTTGAACAACCAATCGGATCGGCTGGGACTTTACACCGAAATGGTCGGCCTGCATCGATTTGTCTGGCATGGCGACATCGCCGACTCTGAACGCCGCCGGTTTCTTCGCGATCCTTCCGAAGTGCTGATGACCACTCCGGAATCGTTGGAGGTCATGCTGGTGTCGCAACGAGTGGATGCGACGGCACTCTTTCGCAACCTCCGCACGGTCATCATCGACGAAATCCACTCGTTTGCCGGGACGGATCGCGGCGCGCACCTGCAAAGCGTTCTCGAACGGATCGCCCGATTCTCACGGCATGACGTTCAACGCATTGGACTGAGTGCGACGGTCGGAAATCCCGACGCGATCCTCGGTTGGCTGCAAGGCACGTCGCAGCGGGCTGCCACGATTGTCGATCCACCTAAACAGCCGAGCCGCCGCCAACTCTTGGTCGTGCGTTGCGAGGATCAGGCACATGTGGCTCAAGAAGCGGCACGCCTCGTGAAAGGCGGCAAGGGCTTTTGCTTCTGCGAATCACGAAACAACGCCGAGGCCGTGGGCGAAGAAATGAACCGCGCCGGGACGACTGTGTTCGTCCATCACAGTTCCATCTCGAAGGAAGAGCGTCTGCTCGCGGAGGAACGATTTCAGCACGGCTCCGATGCCTGCATCGTCTGCACGTCCACGTTGGAGCTTGGAATTGATGTCGGCGATCTCGATCGCGTCCTGCAAGTCGAGGCCCCGGACACAGTCCGTTCATTCCTGCAACGCATGGGAAGAACCGGCCGACGAGCCGGCCAAGCGAGTAACACCACGTTCCTGTGTGAATGCGATGAAAGTGTCCTGCAAGCCATCGCCTTGATCGAACTGGCGAAATCGGGATGGGTCGAAAATGTTGAACTCTCCGACCGGTGTTGGCCGGTCCTGATTCATCAACTCCTCGCGCTGGCACTGGCCAATCACGGTGTTTCTCTGGAGGACGCTTGGACTCTGCTGAGCCATATTCCCGACTTTCGCGGCATTCTTCGCTCGGAATTTGACCGTCTCGCGAATTGGATGATTGAGGATCAATCGCTGAGACTTGCCGGCGGCCGACTCACGTTGGGACCAACTGCGGAACGCAACTTTGGTCGTCGCAATTTTCTGGAGTTATTCTCCGTCTTCACGACCCCGGAAAGTTACACCGTTCAGACCACCAACGGCCAACCTCTTGGGACGCTGAGTCAATCGTTCGTCGATCGCCTCGTGGATGGTCTCAGTTGTTTTCTGCTCGGCGGACGCCCGTGGGCGGTGCTGCGAGTTCAGCACGACGATCGACGAATCGTCGTTGAACCCGCACCTCGCGGGCGTGAACCGACCTGGGCAGGATTCCTGCCTCAATTTCTCAGCCAGGAGATCTGTGAGAAAACCCGTGACGTTTTGTTGTCAGCCGAAATCTACGGATACCTGAGTACGGAAGCCGCCACGACATTGAATGATCAACGACGTCTGTTGCGTGATGACGCTGGCTCGGATTCCAGACGAATTGGCGTCGGCAACGATGAACTTCGTTGGTGGACGTTTGCGGGAGGGCAAATCAACTCCACGTTGCGCTATGCGCTCACGGCTCTCGACCCGAGCCTGACAATCATTCCCGACAATTTCCAACTCAAGATTCGTGGGGACTGCGTGAATGTGTCGAGTTTTTGGCAAACCGTTGAACAACTGCGTCACCCCGATATTTGGGATGACGAGTCATTTTGGAACAAAATCGCCAGCTCGCTTCCCAACTTTCGGTTGACCAAGTTTCAACCGCTCATGCCACAGTGGGTCGAACGAGAGATTCTCGCAAACTACCTCCTCGACATCAGCGGCACTCGGCAATGGCTCGGAAGTATCGTGACTGCGACGTGACATCACTTCGTCAAGATTGCCAATGCTAGACTCGACACGCTCGTGCCGTATGGGGAAGAGAAGAAAGGGGACTTCTCGTTCTCGACCTCGGCGAATAGAAACAAAGAGGTGCGTCCCCTTTTCTCGCCTTCAGATGATCAATTGGTTGTCGAATCTATGAGCTTACGCCAGTCGATAAATGGACCGACTCTGCGGAATATGCTCAAGTCCATGAAACGCCCCTTCAGCGGCTTTCGCTTTGACAGACTCTCGAGCGCTTCGAGGGTTCCTTGAAAAATCGCTTTCGAGTCAGCCGGTGGAGGAAAATGAGTATGCAGGCTGTTGCTCGTGGCGGTTAAATAAAACCGCTTCTTCATTCGAACCTGTAATCGCTTGCCCTCCACCCACCAAAGATGTCCGCCAACGCTGCATCCTTCGATGAAAAGTCGTACCCAACCGACAACGTCATTGAACTGCCACGGACACCGACTGTAAAACTCAATATTGCGAACGGTTTCAGGAACTCTGCTCCGAGCAATTCCTTGACCTTCGCAGACCGCAAAAGTAATGGTTTCGACGGCTTTCTCCCTCTCTGAGTGATATCGTTCCTTGCTGACGCGATACACCGGGATGTCGAACACATAGAAGTCTCTCATTGTTCTTCTCTTGTAGTATATTTGGACTCGGCTCCCAACGAATGCGCATCCGGGGTCAGGGAAAGCGCCGGTAAAAGCCGGA
>CAYSHJ010000534.1:0-3256 GCA_964430385.1 uncultured Planctomycetaceae bacterium | reverse complement strand
AGCGCCAGGCTCCGCGGCGCCGCGGCCCCCCGTAAATTCGAATTCACTGCGTGCGCTAGTGCCAGGAGTAAACCAGTTTGGTCCTGACGATTCGATTGGCCAGCGATTCGTGGTCACGGTCTTCACGCAGACGGGCAAGATTTCCGCACACCATATTGATGCGACTGACATCCTCGGCGAAGACCTGAACGGCAACGGTTCGCTCGACTTCGGAGAGGATTTGAATGGCAACGGCAGCATCGACACGCCGGACGGCTACGCGGACAACCCGTTCTATTACGCCACTCACGGTGAGGCGACGAGCCAATGAAGACGATGCGTCGACGGCAAGCTGGCGACAACGTAGCCATCACGCTCCGCGTGATGAGCCTGCGTCGCTGGACTCACGAACGCTGTACGAAGCCATCGCATCTGTCTGACGAAAGGCTCGTCACGCGGGAGCGTGACGGATACGTTGGTCGGGCTGGTGCCACGCTGATGGAAGTGCTGATGTCGTTGGCGATCATGACCATCGGCGTGG
Organism: uncultured Planctomycetaceae bacterium; assembly: GCA_964430385.1. GTDB lineage: Bacteria > Planctomycetota > Planctomycetia > Planctomycetales > Planctomycetaceae > CAYSHJ01. The sequence continues at coordinate 2,736 of CAYSHJ010000534.1, read as the reverse complement.
TCATGGTGGCGACGGTGTTTCCGATCTCGGCACTTCGCACGCTCGAAGCCAACAAACAAACGAACTCGACCATCGCGCGGTTCAACGCTGAGGCGGTTGCCGAAGTCGATCCGCAGTTCATCCACAATCCCGACGGTTTTTTCCCACCCGCTGCCGCGAGCGACCAGACTCCGTACAACGGCAATACGTTTCGCGGCCACGTGTACGCGGTTGATCCGCTCGGCTGGCAATCGTTTAACAAAGACAACCCACAGCCGGCGACGCCGTACATTGCGGTGCGCGACTACTTCGGCACCAACCCGCTGCCGCCGGTCAACTGGCAGTTGCCTCGACGGTACGCGGGCGCGACCATGTTTGGCTCCGTCAACCCGTATCCCGCTCCGGGTGTTCCGGCAGACATTCAAGCAGCGGTGACGCGCGCGTTTCAGCTCGTGACGCAACCGGACAATTGGAAACTGGTGACCGAAGCTCAGTGGGTTTCGAGCAGCACCGCGACGGCCATCGTCGATGCGACGCTCGACACCGCCGCCGATCTGTCGGTGGTACCGGCCGTGCCGACGGTGGACGTCGTCTATCGCGCGGTGATCTACGATATCGACGGCGTGCATAGCGAGGTCCGGTATCTCACCGCGTCGAACACCGCCACGGGAACGATCGGTTGGTTGGCCACTGAGCCGTTGCCGACGAGATTCGACGGTGGCAACATCGGCAAGGTGCGTGTGGAAGTCGCCGATGAGATTTACACCTGGATGCTTTCCGTGCGCAAGCGTGCCAGCGGCCCGGCCAGCGTCGACGTGGTCGTGTACTTCAAACGGAGTTTTAATCCGGATCATGAGATCGTCTGGCCGGCAAGCTTCGTGCGTTACACGCTCGGGCCGAACCCAATCACGACGATGACCGGCGGCGCGGGCGGTCTGCCAGGTGCCGATGGCTTCGACGACAACGGCAGCGGTGCGGCTGATGAAATTGCTGAGATTGGCTTCCCCCGGAACACCAGTCTGCCCGCAGCACAGCAAAGCGACGACGAACCCAATAACTATCTCCCCATCGATTACACAACACTTCCCACCGGCGCCAAACCGCCGGTCCTTAGGCGGGGCGGCTACGCCTACGACACGAGGAATGGCCTGTGGTATCGCATTCGTGCGATTCAGAACGAAACGTCCACATCGGCCGTCCTGGTCTTGGATGAATCCATCAAGCAGAACGGCACGGAAGATCTCAACCTCAACGGCGTGCTGAACCCAGGCGAGAACCAGAATCCCAGCATCGTTCCAGCAGTCATCGACCAGGGTGGCGTTATTCTGAATCCGAGCGTCGTGAACGTCTTCCCGCTGGAAATCAAGGTGCCGTGAGCGCGGGGTTAGGGATTTGGGGATTAGGCAGACACAAAGGCAGCATCATGAAACGGTCGCGGACAACTCGTAGCGGCAAGCAGCCTTGCTTGCCGACTTTGCGAACAACGGCGATTGGTTGGCGACAAAACTCGTTGCGACTGCGTTCGCGTGCCCTGCGCGGTTCGGCCACAAGCAAGGCTGTTTGTGGCTACGGCTTCACCCTCATCGAGATGCTTGTTGCCGTGACGCTCGTGATGCTGATGATGGTGATGTTCGCCGAGATTTTTCAACTGGCGGGAGCGTCCGTCACCAAGCAGCGTGCGTTATCGGACAACGATCAAAACGCCCGCACGTTTGTGACGATCATCCGCGCGGATCTTGATAAGCTTACGATTCGTACGCTGGTGCCGTTTTTCGCGGGTGAGTTGTCCACGAATCCGGGGACACCATTCAATTCGCGTAAGGGGTATGTCTCCATCTCGTGCAATAACAACGGCCACAACGGTACTCCGCAGGATGGCAGCGATGACGTGTTGCAACTCACGGCGGATGTGCGTGTCAACCTCAGGAACGCGGACGAGTCGCCGTACTACGGCCGTGCAGTCACGTTGCCGGGAAGCTTTTTTGCGAATCCCAATCAGCCGGAAGCGGATGATGGCCAGATCATTGCCAATGATGCGGGGGCGTCGCGCGCTGCGGAGATCAGCTTCTGGATGCGGGGCGGCAAACTATATCGCCGCGTGATGCCGTTGCGCGACCCGATTCCAGCCGCGGGAGTCGATCCAACGAGTCCTGGGCAACCGATTCTCCGTACGGAAGATGCGAATGGAAACGGCGCGCTCGACGCAGGCGAAGACTTAAACGGCAACGCTATCCTTGACCAGAACCTCGACTACTTCGTGCCAGCGAACGGTTTGTATCCCACCTCACGAAAGTTTTGGTACGAATTCGATTATTCGGCGCATCGGAATCCGTTTACAACCCCAGGCTATGCTGTGTTCAATGGATTGGAATACTTGGCGAACGATGCTCCGCCGCTGACCGGCGCCCCCGGTCTCTGGACACCTTCGCTCGGACAGCCGTGGAATCGGTTCGGACACAATCATGAGATCGCTGGCGGAGGCCTTCCGCGCGAGTTCAGTGCGAGCACGGCACCAAACTTCTTCATCGGCCGGTTCACCCAAGAAGAAACGTCGCACGTGGACTTCAATTATCCGCAGACGCTGTCGGTTCCAGGAAACTTCAACCCGATGGACACGGCCAACGCTCTCGCGGTCAACAGCGATGGCGTGGTCGCAGCGTTCGCGAATGGTGGGCGCACGGGAGTTGATCTTTTGTTGTCGCACGTGCATGAATTTCGCGTTGAGTTGTGGGATCAGCGGCTGAATGACTTCGCGCC
>CAYSHJ010000533.1:0-3948 GCA_964430385.1 uncultured Planctomycetaceae bacterium | reverse complement strand
GGTGCTTGGGTCAGCGATTTGTTTCCGCATGTCGGCCAACACGCTGACGATCTCTGTCTTGTGCATTCGATGTGGGGCTCGAACTCGCGACACGGCGGAGCGTTGATGGAACTGCACACCGGCAGCGACACGTTCGTCCGGCCCAGCATGGGTTCCTGGATCACGTATGGCCTGGGGACCGAAAACCAGGACTTGCCGGGCTTCATCACCATCTGCCCGACGCTGACTCACGGCGGCGTCAACGCCTACAGTTCGGCGTTCTTGCCGGCCGTCTATCACGGCACGCCGCTCGGAAACGCCGGCATCTCGTCCGATCAGGCGAAAATTCCGTTCATCGACAACGCCGACAAACTGCCACGCGACTTGCAGACGCTCGAACTGGAACTGCTCCAAAAGATGAATGCCGAACATCTCGCGGTCAGCGGCCCGGACGCGGCGCTGGAAGGGCGAATCAATTCGTTCGAACTCGCGTTTCGCATGCAGACCGCAGCGCCGGAGTTGCAAAACATCGGCGACGAATCCGACGCGACCCAAAAGATGTACGGCATGGACAACCCGGCGACTCGCAACTTCGGCCGGCAGTGTTTGATGGCTCGCCGATTTGCCGAGCGAGGAGTTCGTTTCATCCAATGCACTCACAGCTACAAGTGGGATCAACACGGAAACCTGAAGGCCGATCATAGCCGCAACGCGCTGGAGGTCGATCAGCCGATCGCCGCGTTGTTGACGGACCTGAAGTCGCGCGGGTTGCTCGACGACACGCTGGTTCTGTGGGGCGGCGAGTTCGGCCGTACGCCGGTCGCTCAGGGAGACGACGGCCGCGATCACAACCCGCAAGGCTACACGATGTGGCTCGCCGGCGGCGGCGTGAAGGCGGGCTTGAGCTACGGCGAGACTGACGATTACGGCTACTATGCTGTCAAAGACAAGGTCCACCTGCATGACCTGCACGCGACGATGCTGCATTTGCTCGGCATGGATCACCTCAAGCTAACCTACCGCCACGCCGGCCGCAACTTCCGCCTGACTGACGTTCAAGGCGAAGTCGTGCGCGGAATTTTGGCGTGAGCGTGGTTGTCACGCTCGAAGAACGCTTGAACAGAAGTCCGCAAAGTTTGCGACGGCGATTGATAAAAGCGAGGTCTTGTTTTCCTTCGCGGCCTTTGCGAACTTCTGTTCCGATCGTCTTGCCTTGGTCGCCGCCAGCGACTCAATCGTTGCTCGCTGTTTTCTTGAAGGACAGTTTCATGCGCATTTGTGTTCGAGCCGTGCTGGCCTCTGTCGCCACGGCTCTGGGGACCGTGTTGTTGATGCCAGTCGGAGCGGCTGACTCGCCGAAGCCCGCGACCGGCGAACAAATGCTCGAACCGTTCGTGACTCATCCCATCGTAGCTGGTTTCGAACGCTTCTATGCGGCGGCCGGTAATGACGCGCCGACTGATCTCGTTCCCGGCGGACGAGTGTTGCTGGGCGATCTCGGTTGCATCGCGTGTCACAGGGTTGAGGGAGCGGCCTCGCAGGCGGTGACGCCGAAGCAGGCTCCCGTGCTGGATGGCGTCGGCTCGCGAGTGCGGTTGGCGTTCATTCGCGAATTGCTCGCGAACCCGCAGAAGGCGAAGCCGGGAACGACGATGCCGGACCTTCTGGCCGGTCTGCCGGAAGCCGAACGAACGACTGCGGTCGAGGCGCTCGTTCACTTTCTCGCAACGACCGGCGGGATCACAGACGCCATGTCCGAGGTGAGTGCTATCAAAGCGGGTGAGCAACACTTTCATCGGTTCGGCTGCGTCGCTTGTCATGCTCCGCGCAAGCACGCTGGCCCATTGGCGAAGTCTTCGCAGCCACAACTTGATGACGAGGACGATCCACGACCCAAAGTGCTGACCACACAAACGCTCGTACCGTTGGGCGACCTGACAGCCAAGTATTCGCTGCCGAGCTTGGCGAAGTTCCTGCAAGATCCGTTGAGCGTCCGTCCGTCGGGACGGATGCCGGGACTCGGTCTGCAAGACAAAGAGACGAGAGAGATCGCGGCCTACTTCTTCAAGGACCACAAGGTTCCGCCGAACTTGAACTATGCGTACTTCGAGGGAGACTGGCAAAAGCTTCCAGACTTCGACGCGATCAAACCGAACGCGACCGGTACTGTTTCGGGCTTCGATCTGGGCGTCACCAAACGACCGAACAATTTTGCAATACGTTTCACCGGTTTCCTGCACATCGCCAAACCGGGGCAGTATCAGTTTTGGCTCGGCTCCGACGACGGCAGCCGGCTGCTGATCGACGGCAAAGAGGTCGTCAACGTCGATGGCGTGCATCCGCACTCGGAGAAAGAAGGGCGCGTGTCGCTAGACGTTGGCCCGTATCCGATCGCGATCGAATACTTCCAAGGAGGCGGCGAATGGACGCTGTCGCTCGAATATCAAGGACAGGGAGTGAAGCGACAAAGCCTGGCCAGCGCCGTGACGCTCGAACGGGAACCTCCTCAGCCGCAACCGACCGACGGCGGCAAGGCCTTTGAACTGAATGTCGAACTCGCAACAAAAGGTCGACTGCTTTTTGCCACGATCGGTTGTGCGGCGTGTCACAAGCTGCAGGACGACGGCAACGAGATCGTTTCGGAATTGAAGCCGAAACCGCTCGCAAAGACGCAAGCCAGCGGAGGCTGCATGTCCGCCGAGCCGCAGCGCGGCTTGCCGCATTACCGGCTGACGCAGCTTCAACGCTTGGCCTTGAGCGCGGCCATGACCGCTGTCGCGAAGACGACTGAGCCGCTCGGCCCCGCCGAACTGATCGCGCATTCGCTGACGACCTTCAACTGCTATGCCTGTCATGTCCGCGACAAAGTCGGTGGCGTCGAGCAGGTTCGCAATTCGTTCTTCGAAACGGCAATTCCCGAAATGGGTGACGAAGGCCGCATCCCACCGGCGCTCGACGGGGTCGGCGACAAGTTGCGCGAAGACTACTTGCACAACTTGTTATCGAATGGCGCGAAGGACCGGCCGTACATGCACGCTCGGATGCCGAAATTCAACCTCGGACACTTGGCGAAAGCGTTCGTCACGCTGGATCAGAAGACAGCCGCTGATTTGCCAAAGCTCGACGAACCGTTGTCGCGAGCGAAATCATCCGGCCGGCAATTGGTCGGCGAAAAAGGGCTATCGTGCGTCAAATGCCATCCGTTCAACGAGCATCAAGCCACGGGCATTCAGGCGATCAATTTGACGTCGATGACGAAGCGCCTGCGCGAAGATTGGTTCTATCGCTACATGTCCAACCCGCAGGACTATCGCCCCGGCACGCGGATGCCGGCTCCGTGGCCATTCGGTCAGGCGACGATCAAAGACGTGCTCGATGGCGACACGTCGAAGCAGATGCGATCCGTATGGACGTACTTGACCGACGGCACGAAGGCCGCGATTCCCACCGGCATCGTGCGCGAGGCGATTGTGCTGGTGCCGGATAAAGAGCCAATCATCTACCGCAATTTTCTGGAAGGGTTGACGCCGCGCGGATTGGCGGTCGGATATCCCGAAGGCGCCAACCTGGCGTTTGACGTCGACCGTTTCGCGCTCGCGCTGATTTGGCAAGGAGCGTTCATCGACGCTTCGAAGCACTGGGCCGGTCGCGGCCCCGGCAACCAAAGCCCGCTCGGTGACAACGTGCTCTCGCTGCCAACCGAAGTTCCCTTCGCGGTCCTCGACGACGCCAATCAAACATGGCCAACTCAGTCAGCGAAAGAACAAGGCTACAAGTTCAAAGGCTACCACTTCGATGACGCTCGCCGGCCGATCCTACAATACCAGTTCGGCCGAGTCGCCATCGAAGATCATCTGGCCCCGAAGAAGTCCAGCAAGGAGGTCTCGATGGACCGCAAGCTGAGTCTCGCCGTCACACCCGGCGATCCGATCAAGCTCGACAACCTCTTCTACCGAGCCGCCTCCGGAA
>CAYSHJ010000532.1:0-3018 GCA_964430385.1 uncultured Planctomycetaceae bacterium | reverse complement strand
GACCGACTTTCGCCGCGCGCTGGCGTTGATGCGGAGCGATCTGCGCGGCTTGTGGCTTTCGGCCTTCCAAAGCGCGGTGTGGAATCGGCTGCTCGCGGCGACGTTGCGAGACGTCTGTCGGCCGGAACAATTGTTTGACGTTTCGTTCCGCGAACGTCCCGCGCCGTTCTTTCGATCGCTCGATCTGCCCCAACACAACGAGTTATTCAACCTTCGACTGCCGCTGCCGTCGGCTCGGCTGAAACTGAGCGAAGGCCCCTTACTGGATCGACTACACGGCGTGCTGGCGGAGTTCGATCTCGAGCCGCGCACGATGCGCGTCAAATACCCGCGAGATGCGTTCTTCTCGAAGGGGGAGCGCACTGCCGTTTACATTCCAGCGGGTTTGCATCATGAATCCGCCAACGACGAACTGTATCTCGGTCGCCACAAATTGGCGCTGACGTTTGAACTGCCGCGCGGGTCGTATGCGACGATTCTCGTCAAACGCTTGACGCTTGACGCTTGACGGGCGAGCGGAAGAGACCGATCCACGAGACGATCGCGGCTGAGCGTTGTGACGACCGACTCGCCGGTTTGGAACAGGGCTGCCGAGAGACGAACGACCAAGCTCACCTGCCGGGGACGGTTAGGTGAGCGTGAACCCTGAGAAACCAGGACGGCAGCCCGGGACCGGTGCAGCGTTTGGTTCGGCGGTGATTTTCTGCGGTGTGAAGCCGCGACGTATCAACCATCCGCAATTGGTCACCTCTGCTGAAACCAGGCCACTAACGTTGTCGCCTCATCTGTTCACTCGCTGATGTGCTCGTGAGGGAGAGCGACACGGCTCAGGAAATAGGCAAACTGGCTGCTGAGATGTTCCAAGTAAGGAGTGCAGAGCACGGTTCGCCGTCGGGTCGGACCGAGTTCAAGCCACCGATAGACCTCTTCGGTCGGAAGCGAAAAGTATCCCTTGAAATCAACACCCAGTTCGGCAAGCCCCTCTCCTCAGGCATCACAGTCCAAAGGAATCTTCTCAAGAAAGTGGTAACGCTCATCCTTGTTCTTCTTAATCCGATCCCAAATAGTGGAGTTTATTCCGGGCGTTGCATCTCGGAGTTCCTCTGCGGTTCGGACATTACAAAACAACACGTCCCGAAGTTGTTCCGGTTTGCCACTTTGACGGCCAGCAAAATGTTGCGTCAAATCACACGCTTGAGTTAGTACGACTGCATAGGGGTAGTCAACCTTTACAACACTAGGCTCGGCTTCCCCAATCTTCGTGGGGTCCAAAGGGAACCGAATCAAACCGGACAAGATCTCACCTTGGCAAAGGCAAGTGCCGGGAGCCGGCGAGCACTTGTAAATGGAGACGGCCAATCGGCTACTCCTCCAAGATGGGATAGATAGGGACGGTATAACTCCCCGTAACCCTCGCTTTCACCGATCGAGGGGAGGGCGGCGCGGGAAGCGTAGGTGAGTTTCGGTAAAACTCATACATCCCGGTGAGCGCCTCGACAGCCTCTCCGAACGCCATGTCTGGCAAGTGCTGCACCAGCGCGTGGCAGAGCAGTCGGTACGCATCCATTTCTGAAAGTGAGAGAATCCCACTTTCGCCGGGAATACACACGTCGAAAAAGGCTTGCATCCGATCGGGGCTGTCGCAGACTGGAAACCGAATCCAGGAATCCGACGCAGTCCACTCGTCCACGTCGTCAGAATTAAACTGGACTGGGTCGCATCGCCCGATGGAGTTCATCCGTGATACACCAGCGGAAGAAATTTCCGGCCTGTCGGTGGAGGGCATCAAGGCGCGGAAGGACATCATTTAGTTCCTTTCGGGAATCGTTGAAAACATGGGCTTCGACAATGAACACTGGTTCTTTGCTGGGCTGATGAACGCCGAGCGCAAAAATGGCTTCCACCTGGCCGGCGTCATTGGGCAGACGAATTCTGCATCGGTTCTGTATCGCGTCTACCCCGTCGGCCGTATCCGGCATGGAAAGTGGGCCGCTGATCCACGGCTGCAACAGGTCGGACCAAGGCGTTTTTTCTAGACCAAGCGGTAAACGGCGAACAGAGTTCTTATACCGCACGCAAGTGTGTGTGAAAAACGACGGTCGGTAATTACTTGCAAGAGACTCGAGCGCCCGCCGCAGATGCTCCCGAAATGGCTCCCATCGCTCGTAACGGCGGCAGGTCAGGGAAAGCCCGTCTTTGCTGAGCGCGAGGATCCAAGTGCGGTCTTCGGCGGTGAAGGCGTAGGACTTCCCTCCAACGAGTGAAAGATCCCGTTCGACAACTTGGGCGATGCCTGCGGGGACGCCCACCGGGAGCTTTACCGATCTCTTCAATTCGAAATACGGAAACTCCGCCCGCACTGCCTCTTGGAAGTTCGCCGGGGCCGACGCCTCAATCGCGAGGATTGGGGGAAAGCGGATTTGGCATGTCACTTCTTCGAGTGTGTTTTTCTCGTAGACGACTCTTTGGGTCTCCGGGAAAGCCACTTGCGCATCCTCCTGCTCGTCCCGCCTGACGGAGTCTTGCTTCGGACGGTCGGTAACACAACACTTTTTGTACCAGAAACACTGGGTTCTCGCCACCAGAACCCCGAGGTAAGAAGCAGGAGACTTCGCCGTGTCCCGAGACAGCGGAGCCCCCTCCGCTGCCGAACAATTGAATATCCCGAACACGTGATATTGCAGGGATGGCTGCGTTGGTTGCCCGCTCGGACTGTGGATCAAAGTGCCGTTGCCGCTGGAGTTTTTCAGGCAGCGTGGTTTTTTTGTGGCACCGGTGGCAGACGGCATATCCCGTGTTCGGGATGGTGGGCTACAGATCGGGACGCTTCACAAACAGCGTCTGTCCGTCGGCGGGTTGGGGGACAAACAGGAAAGTCCGGCCTGGTTCAAATCGCGAGATTTTCAGGTAGCAGGCGCGCAGCGGTAGCGTAGTCGTTGCGGGGCGAGAGCTGCCAACGGTTAGGCGGCGTGGCTGGGCGGGTTGGTGAGTTGGTCCAGCCAGTGGGGTTGGGTTTGG
>CAYSHJ010000531.1:0-1665 GCA_964430385.1 uncultured Planctomycetaceae bacterium | reverse complement strand
TGTTCGGTTCCTCGACGTTGATGGCTCGGCGATTGGTCGAGCACGGAGTGACCTACGTCACGATTCACACCGAATCGAAAGTCAACGGCCACTGGGACACGCACAACAACAATTTTCGGATGCTGAAAAATCTGCGGCTGCCCTTCCTGGACCGCTCGCTCCCGGCACTGTTCGAGGATTTGAAAGCCTCTGGCTTGTGGGACAGCACGCTGGTCGTGATGTGCGGCGACATGGGCCGCACTCCGAAGGTCAACAACGCCGCCGGCCGAGACCACTGGCCGCAATGTGGCTTCGCTCTGCTCGCTGGCGGAGCGGTAAAACCGGGTTGCGTGTACGGGCAAAGCGACAAACAGGCCGCATACCCGATCGACTTCCCCGTCAGCCCCGGCGACTTGTGCGCGACGATTTACGAACTGCTCGGCATTTCGCATGAAGCGACGGTGCCCGATCACCTCAACCGTCCGCATCACATCTCGCACGGCGGCCAGCCGGTGTGGGATGTGCTGGCGTGAGCTGATGGCAACTCAACCTGTGCCGTGGCGAACATGGCCTCGTGACTTCGGCCGACATTGATGCCGCGTTGGACGAAATGCTGTTCCAGGGAGGCACGTTGAATCTCAAACTGCTGGGAGCATTCAGCCCGACCGCTGGCCAATGAGGATCATGAGGAAAGAATTTCGCCATGCCGTCACCACGACGCATCCTTGAAGACACCACGCAAACCACAGCGTTTGGCCGCTGGCGGCGCTGCCGTTTTGCGAACGGGCGTCAATTCAAGGAATTCGTCGGCATCTTGACTGCCGCTTGGACCGTCGGGGACGCACTGCTCCGCTGGCCGGCTCGATGCCCGAAGTGCGACGCACACGTCGGATTTGAAGCCGGGCCGAGGCGTTTGGTCGCATGTCCACAGTGCGGGATTTCGTTTCAAGAGAATCCTTCAGAAGCAGTCGCGAACCGCGACACCGACTTCCCCGAAGAAGCGGGGACGAACGCGTGAACGATTCAGCATCGGAACCAATTGCCCAACCGCCACCGAAGCATGCCGGGCTGCTCTTTCAATTGACAGCGTTTTCGGCTGCAGCGTTTGGGGTCACGGTTTTGGCATTCGTGGCGACGACTTTCGGCGACGTGCGAGCTCCGGCGACGAAGTGGTTCAATCAACACGTGGGAACCTTGATCGCGGTCGAGGTGGTTGCAACCTTGCTGCTGGGACTCGCGGCGATGATTCAAGACCGCGTGCCGACATTAAAGGACGAAACGAAGAATCAGAGATGAAGTCTGAGTAAAGTGTTGTTCGCGATTACTGGAATTGTCTCGCTCCCTGTCGGCCCGTTGCATTCTTGAATTCAAGCGAGGGCGATGATGTTTCTGCCGATCTATCGCAGTCTCCAGCGAAAGTTCTCAGAGTGGCCGGACGTGGCTAGTCGGCGAGAGTTGTTGAAAGCGGCAGTCGCCACGGCGGGCGGACTGTTGAGTCTCGAACGTGGTCATGCGGCCGAACCGCAAGCGGGGTTGCCGCGCGTCGTGGTTGTCGGCGCGGGCTTCGCCGGGTTGGCGTGTGCGGATGAGTTAGCGACGGCGGGGTATCGTGTCAGCGTTGTGGAAGCTCGCGATCGCCTGGGCGGGCGAGTGATGACGTTGAATGACGTGGCCCCCGGCAAAACG
>CAYSHJ010000530.1:0-2888 GCA_964430385.1 uncultured Planctomycetaceae bacterium | reverse complement strand
CGCACCAGCGTCTTCACCTCCGGCATGTGGACGTGAGTCGTATACATCCAAAACATGGCGAGCAATTCGTCCTTGAGCGCCCGCTCCATCATGCCGACGACAAAGCCGGGGTTCGGCAGCGTGGCGGTTTGCTTGAGCCGTTCGCGTGGGACTCGCCAGGCATCGGCGATGTGATCGCGCCACTTCTCGTTGGTGATCGGCTGATTGAACGGCAGTCGGCTGGTGAGGCCACCCATCAAGCGTTCGCTCATGGCGTTCGGCTGGCCGGTTTGCGAATGACTGCCGCAACCGGGCCGGCCCATGTTGCCGGTCAGCAGGTGCAGCTTGATGACGCTGATCGTGTTGTGCTGGCCATGCAGCATCTGGTTGTAGCCGATGCCCCAGAAGCTCAAGACGCCGCCGCGCCCGCGACGTCGACCCTTGAGCGTCGCTTCGGCCCACGTCTTCGCAATCTGTTCGATCTGCTGCGGCGTGATGCGGCCTCGGTCCAGCAGTTTCAGTCGTTCGCAAACTTGCGCCGGCGAGTAACGTTCCTTCACACCCGCGATGTATTCCTGATAGCCATTCACGTTCTGAGCCAACCAATCCTCCGGCATGACCGCTTCCGGATACTTCGTCAGCAGGACATGCGCGATCGCGTTCTGATAACTGATGTCGCCGTTGAGCGTTTGCAGGTGCAGGCTGTTGCGCGGATTGATGTCCTCCAATCCGATGACCGTGGCCGTGCGACGCGGATCAGCGACCAGCGTCGGAATGCCCGCCTTCTGCTTGTAGTCGGCGACTCGCCAAAACAGGATCGGGTGAGCCTCGCGCGCGTTATGCCCCCAGAAGGCGATGAAGTCCGCTTCCTCGATGTCCTCATAACTGGTCGGCGGAGCGTCGCTGCCATAGCTGGCCATGTACCCGGTCGCGGCCGACGTCATGCACATGCGAGCGTTCGCCTCGATCGAATTGCTGACAAGAATTCCCTTCATCAGCACGTTCTCAATCCACTGCGCCTCCATCGTGAGCTGTCCGCTGCCGTCGAGTCCGACCGCGTTGCCTCCCTTCGCCTTGATGATCTCGGCGATCTTCTCGGCGACGAGTTCCTCGGCTTCCGCATAGGGCATCTTGATGAAGACATCATCATCGAAGCGTCCCTTCGTGGCTGACACATGCCCGCGCAACGGGTCGCTCATGTCTTTGCGAACGAGCACGTCCGTCAGCCGGTCCTTATAGATCGGCTCGTAGGCGTTCAACCCCTTGATGCACTGGATGCCTTTGTTGGTGGGATGCTTCTTGTCGGGCACCATGCCGACCACTTTGCCGTTCTCGACCTTGATGAGTGTCCCACAGCCGACACCGCAGTACGGACAGGCTGCTTGCAACAATTTGATTCCCGGCCCGAGCGCCGCCTTGGGCGTCACCGTCGGCGCGGCGTTCAAAGCTTCGATGTACTCCAGCGGCAAAAACGACGTCGCGGTGACGGCCACGCCGGTCGTGGCAGCCATCATCAAAAACTCGCGACGATCAAATTCAACGGGAACGGTTTGCTTAGGCATGTCGAACTCCTTCGTTTCGGAAACTTGTTGCAGTTGAGGCAGCTATGCAGTTCATCCGCGGCCGTGTCTGAATCCGCGGGGTCTCAATGAGACGGCTCACCCCGCGGATTCAGACACGGCCGCGGATGAAGTCGCCACTCTCGTCGGATCCTTCGTTATTCCTTCTTTCCAAATACTTCCGTTCGCCGCATTGGTCTCGTATCCGGACTCCACTGGCGGATGAACGCGACGATGTCGTTGATGTCGGATTGATTGAGATTCGCGAGACCGTGGCCGGACAGTCCGAACGCACGCATCGCTGTACCACGTCGGCCTCGGATGATCGTGGCTTGCAGGTAGCCGTCGGTGGCCGCTCGCAGGAAGCTGGGGTTGTTGAGTTGGGGAGCAAACCCCTCTTTGCCGTTGTCGCCGTGACAGCCGGCGCAGAAGACGGCGTAGCCTTCCTTGCCATGTTCGGGATGAGCGCCCATCACGAAGCGATGGGCAATCTCCGTCCGATCTTCGTTGGACCGCAGATAGGCAATCAGGTCGTCGATCTCGGCAGCCTTCATTTCGACGATGCCCGAACCGCGATGGCTCATGGAACGCATCTCGGTCCCGTCGCGGCCGAGCACAATCGTGGCTCGCAGAAATCCATCACTCGCGGCGTTGAGAAACGCTGGGTTGCGAATGGCCGGACCGACGGTCCCCTCGCCCTGCACGCCATGACAACTCACGCACATCTCACGGAACAGCACCGCGCCGCGCGGGGCGTAGCCGAGACCAATCCGTTCGCCGTCGATTGCTTGTCGCCCGCGCAGTGAGCGGAGAAACGTCACGATGTCTTCGATCTGCGACCGCGACAAATCCGCGTTGCCTTGTTGCCCGCGGAGGTGCGGACGCATCTGTGTTCCCGGCCGGCCGAAGCTGATCCATTGAATGAGCGTTGCGTCGTTGACTGTGTCGAGGAACACGGCGTTCGACAGTTGTGGTCCGAGTGCTCCTTCCGCGTGTGGGCCGTGACAGCTCGCGCACATGCCCGTGAAGAGCAACTCGCCGTTCTGCGGGTCGCCTTGCACGCGGACGTCGGGTAGTTCCTTCGCCGGCTGCGTCTGCCACGACCGCAACAGCGCGATGACGTCGGCAACATCCTCGCTGCTCAGTTGTCGCCACGCGGGCATCGCGGTGCCGGGGCGACCGCGCACGATCGTGTCGTGCAGGAACTCATTCGACACGATCGACAACACCGCTTGGTTGTTGATCGACGGCCCGATCTTCCCTTCGCCATTTTCGCCGTGACAGACCGTGCAACGACTGCGATAGAGCTTGAGGCCGGTGGCGACAGCTTGCGCTCGGCGCGGGTCTCCC
>CAYSHJ010000529.1:0-3804 GCA_964430385.1 uncultured Planctomycetaceae bacterium | reverse complement strand
GTTGACCGCGATCACGACTTGCTGGGCGGTGACTCCCACGCCAAACGTCAGCGTCACTGGGCCAGTCGCCACATCGTCAGGCTGCGGTCCGCCGGAGGTCGCCGAGTCATCCGCTGTCTGGTACTGGACGGTGACCACGCTGTTGTCCCCGGCCGGCCGAGTCAGCGTGACGTTGAAGACAAAGTTCGTCGTCCCGGCATTCCCTTCGGCCAACGTGACATCGCTGATCGTCAACGTCGGAGCGGCAATCACGCTGCCGTCGTCATCCACAATCGTCACCTGCCCCTGCGAGTCCCCGATCGTCGCGTTCACCGCGTTCGACAGGTTGACGAAGAAGTTCTCGTCAGGTTCGTCACTGTTATCTGTCGAAAGCGGAACAGAAACGGTTTGCGCGACAGTTCCGGCAGGAAACACCACCGGCACTGAAATCGCCCGATAGTCCGAACCAACAGACGCTGTGCCATTTGCAGTTGTCACATCGACCGAAACGGGCAGCAAAGACGGCGAGGAAAGGGTCAACGTCATCGTGGCTACTGCTAGGACATCCGTTTCATTGAAGAGAATCGAGATGTCGTCGGAGAACTCGTTGGTCGCAGCGATGTCAAGATCGCCGTCGCCGTCAAAATCAGCAGCCGCCATTCGCGGTTGTTCGCCGGCGCCCGAGGTAACAAAGCCACCTGCCGGGAACGTTGACGGCGTCGAAAATGAGGCGTTGCCATCATTCATGAGCAGCTCGACGGACACGATCGGCTGGCCGGTCCTGACTGCGTGTGTGACGAGGTCAAAGTCTCCGTCGCCATCAACGTCGAAACTCACGATCGAAGTTGGCGGTTCAGTGAGCGCTGCGTTCCCCGACGTCGTAAACGTGCCACTGCTATTGTTCAGCAGTATGATGACTTCGTTCCCGCCACTGACGACACTTTCAGTAGTATTGGCCACCGCAATATCAATATCATTGTCACCATCAAGGTCGGCGGTTGTCACACCAATAGTACGACTCACGTTCGACAGCGTAATTTTTGTCGCCGCGCCGAGCGTACCCGTACCGTCGTTTAAGAGAATCGAGACGCTTGACTCATCAAATTGGTCGAAGTGCCCCGTTACCACATCCAAATCACCGTCACCATCGAAGTCTGCAAGCGAAAGATTTATTGCGCCGATTGGGACAGGGAAATCAACGCGCTGTGCAAATGTAGCATCGCCATTATTTCGCAAGACCGAAACTGACTCTGTGTCGGTTGTGTCGGTGGCGTAATTAGCAGTGAGTAAGTCAATATCGCCATCACCGTCGATGTCGCCGCCTGCAATTGAAAACGGGAAGGTAACCGTTGACGTAGCGTTCGCGCCAGCGACGAATGTCCCTGTTCCGCTATTCAGGAAGATGGCGACGATACCTGCGCCGATAAAACCTGTGTCAATTGCGATGGCTAGATCAAGATCGCCATCATTCTCAAAGTCACCGGCCACAATTGACGTCGGATCCGACGTGGATGGTGATGGTAATGAAAGTGAAAGCGCTGTTGGCGCAGCAAACGATCCATTACCCATGTTGAAAAGAATCGCGACGGTCTGACTCCGTTCGTTGAGGGCTGCCAGGTCGATGTCACCATCGCCGTCAAAGTCTCCAGACGCAACTGATGTTGGTCCGTCTCCTGAGCTGTATATGGAAGGTGAGCTGAAGTTGAAACTCACTTCATTGAAACTGACGTCGCCAATTGAGAGTCGTGGGAGATTCGGCGACGTGTCGTCATCCAGAATCGAAATCGTCCCTTGCGAATCACCGATTGTCGTCCCAAAACCATTGCTCAGAGTTACGCGGAACTGCTCGTCGGCTTCATCCAAAACATCGCCGCGTACCGGCACCGTAATCGTTCGCGTCAATTGCCCGGCGGCGAAGACGAGCGTGCCGCTCACGGCTTGATAGTCGGCTCCGGCCAAAGCGGTGTCGTCTACCGTCGCGTAATCCACGGTCACCGGCTCAACCGACGAACGCGACAGGCGCACCGTCACCGTCACGTTCGTGAAGGCCACGTTTCCTTCCGTCGGCAACGCCGCGTCGTCAATGCTCAGTAACAAGGCTCCCGGCGACAGGTCCACCACGTTCGGCTGCAACAGATCATTCCCCGTGCCGCCGTCGAGGTGATCGTTGCCGCCGCCGCCGTCCACCGTGTCGTTCCCCGACTGACCGTTGAGCACGTCATTCCCCACGCTCGTGGGCTGCGGAGTCACCTCGTCGCCATACAACAAATCGTTCCCCGCGCCACCCAACTCCGTGTCGTGGTCCGCTCCACCGACCAGCGTGTCGTCGTTCGCTCCGCCGTTCAGAAAATCCTGTCCCACGCCCCCCGCGAGCGAATCGAAGCCCGTGCCCCCAGCCAGCGAATCATCCCCCGCTTCACCGAGCAGCGTGTCGTTCCCCGCCTGCGCATCAATCACGTCGTCGCCATCACCGCCGAGCAACGAATCCGAGCCGGCTCCGCCCAAGATCGAATCGTCACCGGCATCGCCGCTGAGCGTATCCGAGCCGTCCATGCCGTTGAGCGTGTCGTTGCCGTTGTCTCCGTTGACCAAGTCACCGCTCAGGCCGGCATCGACCACGTCGTTGCCATCACCGCCGCTGAGCGTGTCGGGATGATCGCCACCGCTGAGCGTGTCGTTGCCGACGTCGCCGCTCAAACTGTCGCTGCCGTCCTCGCCGATCAGGCTGTCATCGCCGTCCTGACCTTGCAGCGTGTCGTTCCCGTCACCGCCATCGAGCGTGTCGTTGCCACCTTGGCCGCTGACGCTGTCCCTACCGTCTCCCGCCAACACGCTGTCCCCAAAGCTGGGCGAGCCGACAATCACATCGTCGCCGTTGCCGCCGTCGATGCGGATGCTCGTGATGTTCGAGTACGTCGCATTGGTGACGGCGTTCAGATCGATATTGTTCGCGTCATCGCCACCTTTGACGACGATCGACGTGACCGCGCTGGTCAGGACATTCGGAGCCGTCCCTAAAACCGCTCCATTCGCCAAAATCTCCACGCGGCTATTGGTGTTCTGTCGGATGGTGATGCTGTCGCCGCCATCCGAACTGACGAACAGTTCGCCGCCGACGAACAGCGCCGCAACCGACAGCAGCGAGCGGTCTTCCAGACGCTCGAGGACCGCGACTCGCGATGCCGCCCGATGCCGTCGCGAGTGTCGTCTGTAGCCCGAGCCCTTGTGGCTCGTTGCGTTCGAGAGTTTTTGGGGATCATTCGGGCCACAAGGGCCCGGGCTACAGGAAGCAGTAATGCAGCCAAGTAGCCAAGAGGTGAATTGCACGGTGAATGTCCCTTTCTCCGAGGATCGCGGACTAACGGCTTGTGCCTCCGCGGCCGATTCCACGTCAGGCAACGATTGTGCGAGAAAGTCCGATCCTTTCAGAGAAACGGCATTTGACCGATGTAGGTTGTGCAAACGTGAACACGCTCGCATTCCCGTCATGATCGCGCCGCTCGGAACAGTAAGCATCGGAGGCAAGACCGATACAACCGGAACGGCAGTGAAGAAGATGAACGGACCTTGGGGACGTGCGACGAAGAACTCGGAAGGCTCGCGAGGACGGTGGCTTCTGAGTCTATTTCCGAGCTATGGACTTGTTGAATTTGCTCAAACGTCCGGAAGGCAAGACGCTGGAATTCAAGCGGGATTTGTCCGGCATGTGTGCGTGCAACACATCATTCTCCACGCCGCCGTCAGATGAACTTCGCGGATTCGGAAACTCATGGTATTCTTTGCCCCGAGGTTCCCAATGGCATCACTTTCGGTTCGGGTCTCTGA
>CAYSHJ010000528.1:0-4925 GCA_964430385.1 uncultured Planctomycetaceae bacterium | reverse complement strand
GACGCGGCGTCCTTCCATTGGCCTGACTTCGAATCTAGGTAGCGGCGGGGATTGATCGTCACAGAACGAAAAAATCGAACCGAGCCGTCCTCGCCTGTCCCTTCATTGAGCCAGATAGCAACTCCAATTCCACTGGCGAACGGTCCGATTTTCTTCTCTGGCGATTTCTGCGGGCGGGTCTTCGTGTCTTGCGACATGACCTGTCTCCTGTGCGAAAGAACGCTGGACTCTCCTGAGAGAGACATCAAACGAATTGCCTGATGCAAAGCGACAGTGCCAGAGAAATCAGAAACGCGCAAGTGCTTCCACGCTGCGCAAGAGGCCGATGCGGAGCGATCGGCGGAAAGTTGTCGACTCAAGAGAAGTCAGTTGCTCAGAAGAGCCGAATCTGGTTCACGCGACGCGGTGACAGTTCGCCGCCTCGTCGAGGGTTTTGAGAAGCTCGGCCGATTTGGGATGAAAGAATTGCTCCTTGGTCACGGGAGTTTTGGAGAACGGATCAGAACAACTCGCCTTGCTTGCAAGACGCGGGAACGGCGTTCGGTCCCGGCGCGTTTTGTAATGCTGATGCCGGCGGTGAGTTCAGCGGCTCGGTGTCTTGCCGTGCGAGGGCTGAAAGAATCCGGCTGCGGAGTTCGTCCAGCATCGTGAGCACGAGGTCGAGCTGTTCCTCGGCGATCCCCACAAAGGCGGACTGCAATTCCAATGCGACGGCTTCCAAGTCATCTGTCGCTGTAGACGTTCGGCCAGTTGTGTTGCCTGTAATCGGGAAGCGTTCGACAACAAGTCGCTGACTCCAGTCCTGGGCGAGCGGGTCGCGCGCCATGCGTTTGACAACCACCAACTCCTGCGGTTGATGTGGCACTCCGTTCTGTAGCAACCACGAGAAATCGGTCTGGAATTCGCTGAGCACATCGCGCACGACTCGGAATTCTTCGGCGAGATGATTCACGGCATCGGTCAGTCGTTCGATTTGTTGCGAACGACTGGGCTCCGGGGCCGATGATCTCGCAGACTTCGACATGTACCGCGGAATCGTGATCCAAGAACGGTAATGCCGTCAAATTCCTCGTCTGCCCGGACGAAACGGTCAGTAAATGGCGCCACGGATCGCTCAATTCGAGAGGAATGTTTTCGCGACTCCGTCAGCGAGTTGGCTTTTCGGAGAGCTTCTTCCGATATTCCTTGGCAATTCGAGCGAAGACGCGCTCGCGAAACGTCGTCCCCTCTCCGACCTGCTCCTTGAGGGCATGGCCCTCAAAGAACTCGGTGAACGTCGGCTCGTCCGTGCGCAGGAATCGCTGAAAGTTTCGCATGCCGTCACCGATGACGACGTCGCCACGTTGTACGGTCATGATTTGGGCTTGTGAGCGTCGTAATCGTCGTAGACTTCCATGCCGGGGGCGTCCCAGCACTCCGGCGTGCTCATGGCAGCAAACTGAGCGGCATAGGTCTCGCGAATGTCGAAGTCGTCCTCCCCGATGAGCGGCTTGATCCTGTCGAACACGTCGGCCGCGACGAGGACGTACACTTTCTGTGTGCCCGGATCGACGAGTTTTGTCGGTCGATCAGCGTTTTCGTGAATTGCCTGTAACTGGTCTGCTGTCAAGTTCGGCGTCATGGCGAGGATTGTAGCACAACTGGGAATTGGCTTGGCGACGATTTCCGCAGTAATTCGTCGGCGCGGTCGGCGGTTTCACTGCCGGCCTATCCATCGCCGCAGGTTCAACGCGAATTGTTCTGAGCGACATTGGTGTGATGCCGTTGTGCCGTGTTGCAATTTCAGGCATTACCGCGGCGTTGTTCGAGGGGAACTGGCACGAAATCGCTGATGCGTTCCTCGAAGAGTGAGGCGTGTTGCCGATTCCGATAGCTTCCGGCCTGCTTTTGCCGTGCCGTCGATCTCTGGACGCAGACGAGCCGCAGATCACTCCCTCGAATGAGTCGGCCGTGTCCGTCTGCCAGAAGACGCCGGATGATCTCTGTGCGAATGGGAATGACGTTCATCGTCGGGCCGCTGATTGTGTTAAGCGTGGATGACGTGGGGCGCTCGTTGTCAGCCTACTGCCTGCAAATCCGCGCGGCGGGGACGACCGGTCGATTGCAAACGATTGACTGCGACTCTTGAATCGAGGCTTACCATCTTGCGGGTTGAGACGACCAAACCACCCCAGCGAAAACCAACCGATGACCTCTCAACGCTGCCATTGTCCGGCGATGGCAGCGTGAACCTGCTCGAACGGTTGAGCGTGTTGCCGGCGGGAGCGTTCGGTGACGATGGCGAAACGGTCTTCGCTGATAGGCGGTGGGGAAAGGGTCTGCATGGAGAACGGGTTGCTGGGCATGCCGTCAATCAGCAGTCGGGCGTAGGCGGTGTACCGGGGAAGGTTCGTCAAGTCTTGCGAATGAAGTTGGCCGGGGTGTTTGCTGAGTTGTTCGGCGAGGACTTCTGCGTCGTCCGTGCCGACTTGGAAGGCGATGATCGAACCGACGTTGCCAAACACGGCATCGGCGGTCGGTTCGTCAAGTTGCTTCAGGTATTGGTGGGCGATTGTCAGGCTCAGGCGATACTTGCGAGCCTCGCTCAAGATCGAAGCGAACGAGCTGGTTGTAAAATTTTGGAACTCGTCGATGTAGTCCCCAAGAATCGTGGAGCTTCTTGAATGCCGACACGATGCCCGACGTGACTTGGTCGATTAATGCCGGATCACGGCACGCGAGCGGATTGAACGCCACGGCGAAGTCTCGATCTCCGGCATCGAAGAGGATCACGTCGTTGGTCCGCTGCGTCGGCATCATGCGGACGATGCTGGTCGCGAGGTCGCCGTGCGGGTCCACGAGACAGACGCCGTGCCCTGCCGCTAGGTCAGCATGAATCTGGTTCAACAGCAGCGTCGTCTTGCCCATGCCGGTCTTGCCGACGACATAAAGGTGTCGGCGACGATCTTCCTCCGCAATGCCGATGATGCGGCGGTCCTCTCGAAAGCGGATGCGGCCGACGATGACCGCCCCGTCCTCTCCTCCTGAGTAGAACTTGCCCGGTGCTTCGAGTTCTGCGAACTCGGTCGTCTGCATCTGTTTCGCGAGAACAGTCGCCGTCGGCGGATTCCACAGCGTCGCGAGTTCTTCATGCGACATGAGGAAGCCGCGACCGTGAGACCGAAATCGTTCGCCTCGCCGAATGTCTTTGATCTGAAACGTCGCGAGCCGCGACTTCGTGAAGGCTCCGAACGCTCCTGCCATCTGGCGGGTGGCCGGTGCAGCGAGAGTCATTAGCATGTGGCCAGCAGATTAGCTGATCGCAGCCCCGCGCGTCTCACCTTCGATTTGCTTCACGGGATGATGGCGGTTTACAAAACCGAATCCGACACAAAAGTGATCGTGATCCAGAGATGAAGCCACGGTCAATGGCAGGCATCGTCTGGGGTAGTCAGAATGCGAGCAGCACCCCGGCCATCACTAAATCGGAGATTCGAGATGAAACGCTGTTCCGGCACGGCGCTGCTGGTCTTCGTGGTCGCAGTCGGTGCGTATGCCGTTGCCGACAACCTGCCACAGCCGCAGGCGACTGTCCCCCAAGCCCCCGTTCAAACAGATTCCACTGCGAGCTCCAAGCAGGACAACGGCGACATGCCGCCGCCGACGGGAGCGTCGGCGGACAAGCCTCGGGTGGTCTCGCCGGAAGGCATCGCATACCTGCAAAGACTGCTCAAAAATACGCCCTTCGGCACAGCAGACTTCGATCTCAAGGGGTTGCGGGCAGGCATGGGCTCACGCCAAGAGCCTGCCATCAAAGACATCAAGCTCATTCGCGCGAAGGTCGGGGAGATTCCGTGTGAATGGGTTCTGGCACCCGGCGCGGATCCCGATGTGCGGCTCCTGTATCTGCACGGCGGCGGCTGGGTCTCAGGGTCGGGAGGAAACTATCTTCCGCTGGCAGCCGACATCTCGGTGGCGGCCAAGTGTGCCGTGCTCCTGCCCGACTACCGGCTGGCGCCGGAGCATCCTTTCCCCGCCGGGCTCGAGGATTGTTTCGCCGCTCACGACTGGCTGATCGTGAACGGGCCGTCCGGCCCCGGCCCTGCCAAGGCGACATTCATCGCCGGGGATTCGGCGGGCGGCAACCTGACGTTGGCAACGCTGCTGGCGCTGCGAGACCGCAAGCGGCCACTCCCGGCGGGAGGAATCGCCCTTTCGGCGGCCACGGATTTCACGCTGGCGAGCGAGTCCCTGAAGACAGTCCATGATCCCATTATTAGTGCGCGAACCATGCCCGAGTTTCGGGATCGCTATCTGGAGAAGACGGATCCCCGCAACCCGCTGGCTTCACCCGTCTTCGGCGACTACCGCGGCATTCCGCCGCTGCTGATTCAGGTCGGCGAGCACGAAATGCTCCGCGACGACAGCGTCCGAGTGGCGAAGAAGGCTCTTTCGGACGGGATCCCTGTGAAGTTCGAAGTCTGGCCGGGTATGGTCCATGTGTTCCAGATTAGGGGGCTTCCGGAATCCCGGGAGGCCATCGAGCAGATCGCCGAATTCATGCGATCGAAGCTGCCCAAACCATAACGCGCGCTGCATCGGGGAAGGGCGAAGTTCGGCGACTGCTGCCTGGCATGCTCGTTCAGCTTTGGCACGACGCTCGACATGGTCCCATAAACTCATGAGTATTTCGGGATTCCAAAAAACCACCGTTTATTGCGACATGGCTGAATCCACATCCCCAAAACCGCCTCAGTTGAGTGTGTGCGTTCTCGCATGAGGCGGCTCACCGCCAGGTCTCAGGGTCGTTCGCCTGCTTCCTCATCCGTTTGGGAGAAGGGACGCGGCGTGATACCCGCGTCAAGCGATCGTCGGAACGATGGTCGGGACTGTGACCCTACCAGACAGTCGCGAGTCGCGTCACTGGCCGAGTGAGACGGACTGGT
>CAYSHJ010000527.1:0-8435 GCA_964430385.1 uncultured Planctomycetaceae bacterium | reverse complement strand
GACGAAGGCGAGCATCAGCTTCAGTCCGCGCTGTTGCAGCCGTTTTCGCAATCTCGCGAGCGCTACGTTGCCGCCGAGATCGCGATGTACGGTGTAGCTTTTGATCGCGAACCCAGAGCCGGCGATGTCTGCGTCCTTGAGGTCGGGCAATGTCTGCGCGAACTCGCGCCGCCATTCGGGATTCGCTCGCGAGATCGCCCGCGCGGCCGTACCGGTCTGCCAGACGCTCAGAAACCAAATCCAGTCGAAGCCTTGCCGTGCGAACTGATCGAGATCGGTGTCCGAAATGTCGTCCAACGTCGCGCGACGTCCGAGCGTGCGAGACAACTCCGTCAGCCAAACTCGCGTGTTGATTTGATACAGCGAGGGATAGCGTACTGTCGCCATGCCGGAAGCTCCCCGTGAAATGGAGGGCATCTGCCGCCGTTTCACCTCAATGACCGAGTTCCTCAAGCCTGGATGATTCATGAGCCTGGGGAATGTTCCCGATGCCTGTCACAGACCATCCCGAAGCACAAGCCAGGGATATTCCGATCAATCCCTCGCTTGAGCTTCGGGCTAATATTGGCTCATCGCCTCGCCGAGGCAGTACTGTTCTTCGATTCAGGCTGCTTCGATTGGGCCTGCTTCTGGAAATACGCCTTCTTGCCCCCTTCGAGCACTTCCTCCGCTGTGACGGTTGCGAACATGTGCAGGGCGCGGGCGATGACTCCGGTCCAACCGGTTTGATGGTTGGCTCCCAAGCCGGCCCCATTATCGCCGTGGAAGTATTCGAAGAATTGCAGGCAGTCGCGCCAGTGCGGGTCCGATTGAAACTTCTCGCTGCCGCCGAAGACGGCGCGGCGGCCTTGGTCATCGCGGACGAAGATGTGCGACAGCCGGCGTGAGAGTTCTTCGGCGACTTGATACAGCGTCATCAGGTGGCCGCTGCCGGTCGGACATTCGACTTGGAACTCGTCACCGTAATAGGCGTAGTACTGCATCAACGCGCGAATGATGAGCGCGTTGACTGGCATCCAGATCGGGCCGCGCCAGTTGCTGTTGCCGCCGAACATGCCGCTGTCCGATTCGGCCGGCAAGTAGCCGACGCGGTATTCCTGATCCCCGACCTTGAACACGTATGGGTGCTCCGCGTGGTAGCGCGAGAGGGCGCGCAGACCGTAGGGGCTGAGGAACTCGTTTTCGTCGAGCATCTTCGCCAGCACGCGGCGGAGCTTGGTTTCATCGAGGATGGAGGCGAGCCGCCGGCCCGCATAACCGACCTTGCGCGGGTCGTGAATGAACGTGACTAGCTCCGGACGCGCCTCGAGAAAATTCCGAAATCGAACCCCGATCTCCGGGTACTGCTTCATGAGTTCTCCCTCAAAGACCGTGGCGGCACACAGTGGCAACAGACCGACCATCGAACGCACCTTCAGACGTTGAGCCTGGCCGTTGGGCAACCGGAGCACGTCGTAGAAGAAGCCATCTTCTTCATCCCACATCCCCGTCTCTTCACCGGCATGGATCATCGACGACGCGATCCACAAAAAGTGCTGGCAAAATTTGAGGGCCATGTCCTCGTAGCCGGGGTCTTCCATCGCCAACTCGGTTGAGATCTCCAACATGTTCTGGCAATAGATCGCCATCCAGGCGGTGCCGTCGGCCTGTTCCAGGTAGCCGCCCGTGGGCAGCGGCGCGCTGCGGTCGAACACCCCGATGTTGTCCAAGCCCAGGAAGCCACCCTCGAATACATTCTTGCCCGAACGATCCTTGCGGTTGACCCACCAAGTGAAGTTCAGCAGCAGCTTCTGGAAGCAGCGTTGTAGCCAGGCCGTGTCACCCTGGCCGGTGCGAGCTTTTTCCAGCCGGTAAGTGAAGATCGTGGCCCAAGCGTGAACCGGCGGATTGACGTCGCCAAAGTTCCATTCGTAAGCCGGAATCTGTCCGTTCGGGTGCATGTACGGATCACGCAGCATCAGATCGAGCTGCTGTTTGCCAAAGTCCGGGTCCACCATCGTCACGGCGAGCACATGAAAGGCCAAGTCCCAAGCCGCGAACCAGGGATATTCCCACTTGTCGGGCATGGAGATCACATCGGCATTGTACATGTGATGCCAGCCGTCGTTGCGCGGCGCGGCCTTGCGGTTCGGCTTGAACGGATCGGAACCGCGCTCCTCCAACCACTTGTTGAGGTCGTAGTAGTAGAACTGCTTGGACCACATCATCCCGGCGAGCGCCTGCCGCATGACTCGACCTTCATCCTCGCTGAGCGACTTCGGCGTGAGCGCAGCATAGAACTCGTCCGCTTCTTTCTTCCGCGAGTTCATGATGCCGTCGAATGGTCGTCCGAACGGAGCACCCTTTGGCTTCGGCGCCAACGTCATCGCGCTCGGCGTGACATCGCTCAGCCGCAACCGCAGCGTGTACGATGCGCCCGGTCCGACGGTGATGACGTAATGCGCCGCGACCTTGGTGCCGGTCTGCTGGGAATTCACCGCGTCCGTCTGGCCATGCACGACGTAGTTGTTAATTCCGTCTTTGACGAACGGCGTCGCGTTGGGAACGCCAAACAGCCGCTCGGTGTTCGTGTCGTTCTCCGTGAACAGCAACTTGGGCGAGCCGTCGCAGTAGAAGTATCGCTGACCAAGCAGCGCTTCCGTCGCTGCGACGATCGCCAGTGAGTCCGTCTGCGCCGCGCATTCCAGCAGCGGTTTCTCAAATTCACCGCCCCACGACCAGCGATTGCGGAACCACAAGGTCGGTAGCACGTGCAGCGTCGCCGCCTCTGGCCCGCGATTGGCGACGGTGATCTCAATCAAAATGTCCTCCGGCGAGGCCTTGGCGTATTCGACGAAGACATCGAAGTAGCGGTTGTCGTTGAACACACCCGTGTCGAGCAGTTCGTATTCTTGGTCGCCCTTCCCACGTTGCCGATTCGTCGCCACCAGGTTGTCGTACGGGTACGCCGCCTGCGGGTACTTGTAGAGGTACTTCATGAACGAGTGCGTCGGCGTCGAATCGAGGTAGAAGTAATATTCCTTCACATCCTCGCCGTGATTGCCTTCGCTGTTGGTCAGCCCGAACAACCGCTCCTTGAGGATCGGGTCATTGCCATTCCACAAGGCCAGCGCGAAACACAGCCGCTGCTTCAGATCCGAAATCCCCGCCAAACCATCCTCACCCCAATGATACGCTCGCGACCGAGCCTGATCGTGGGTGAAGTAATCCCAGGCATTGCCACCGTCGCTGTAGTCCTCGCGCACCGTGCCCCATTGCCGCTCGGACAGATACGGCCCCCAATTCTTCCACGGTGTTTTGTTCTCACGAGACTCGTGCAAGCGTTTGGTTTCAGCGTTCATAGTGCAAGCTTTCGATCAAGGTGATTGACAATCAACGGGACGTCATTGAAGCAATGGCGCCGCAGAATTTCTACCCAGTCGGTTGACTCCGACACGGCTGGCTAATTGGCCCGGTTGCGTTGTCTGTGCAGTCATACAAGCCCGAAGCGCAAGCGAGTGAAATGCGCGGAAATCTCTCGCTTGCGCTTCGGGCTTGTATTTCAACAAGACGGAGATTGAAGCGGAAATCTCTCGCTTGCGCTTCGGGCTTGTATTTCAACAAGGACGGAGATTGAAGCGGAAATCTCTCGCTTGCGCTTCGGGCTTGTATTTCAACCAGGACGGAGATTGAAGAATTAGCCAGCCGTGTTGACTCCGTCTCAAATGGGCTGCTGTTCGGAGCAAGATTCAGGGCTGACGGGGGCACGTATTGGAAGCGGCTACGGCATTGCCAGAATCGCTTGCGGACTCGCGCCAGCCCCACCACAGAGCCAGCAACAACGAGGCGAGTACTTCGAAGATTCCATAGGCCATCACCGCGGTCACGGCCGGAGTACCAGCGAAGTTTCCGGTGGCGATCACCAAGCTTACGCCGATGTTGCGCAGCGAGGTCGTCAGCGTCAGGGTCTTGCGGTTCTCGCGGCTTGGTCCGCCGAGCAGCCAACCGGCGACGAAGCTGGCGATCAACAGGACTAACATGCCGACGTAACCGAGCAGACGAATCTCCAACATCGTCTGGAATTGGGTTCCCAGAATGAGTCCACAACTCATGAGATTGAGAATCTTGCTGGCGAGAATGGCTGGCTTCAGGAGTCGCAAAGCGAGAGCCGGACGCCAATGACACACACTCAAGCCAACGCACAACGGCAAGAATTGGGTCACCAGCAGCGTCATCACGACCTTGACCGAATCGATATGTAGCGGCCCGATGCCCGCCATCAACAGCAGGAGGAATTGCAACAGGAGCGGTGCGACGATGGCAGTCGATCCCGCCAGAATCACCATCAACCCCACCGCGACCGGAACGTTCCCTTTCGCAATCGACGTAAACGGCGGCCCGTAAGGGGCTCCAGGGCAAACCGCGAGGAGGAGATATCCAGCAGCGGTCATCGGTTGAGCGCGAAACAGCAGCAACATGCCAACTGCGACCGCCGGCACGCAGACGTAGTTCGCCAACATCGCTTGCGCCACCAAACGCCAGTTTCGAACGACGCTCACGAGTTCCTCGATCTTCACGCCAAGACCGAAGGTGATCATCATCTCGATGAGCGTGATCGTGACAAGTAGGTGGATGATCCGGTCGATGGTCATGGTTGACGGCCGCTCCTGTTACCGTCTTTGTCGTCCTCCGAGCCGACGGTTAGAACAAAGCTCCGCCCAGCGTATTCAAGATCTTCTCAACCGGCACGACCAGCAACAGCAGCGGCAGGCCAGGTAGAGCCGTGATGACGGCGAGTTGCAGAACGATGCGTCGGCTGAACGGAACAATCTGCATCGCGCGGATGAACTCGAAGCTGCCGCCCAAATCCGCTAGCGATTGGATGTCGGCGCTGCCCAGCAGCGGTTCGCCTTCGGGCGGCGGGCCGTCAATCCACTTCTCGTGGAACGCACGGTTGTAGCGCACGACCAACAGGCTGTACGAACGCAGCCATTCGCGCCGCGTCCGCGCCAGAATCGGGAAGAACGACAACAGCGGGGCGAGGATCACCGTCTGGGTGAGGATCAGCAGAATCACCAGCGGCATCTTGAACGTTTCAATCGCGGCATCGTCGAACACGATGCGGAACGCGGCGTCGGCACTTAAAATGGAGCTCAGAGCAAAGGCAAATACGCCCAACGACGAGTGCGCGACGCCGAGAAATCCGAGACCACCGGCTTGGTCCGCGTGTGTCGCGACCAATTTCAGGTTCAGCCGCGAAACGGTGAACAGAAACTGGAACCAGATCAGCAGCCGCCACAGCCAGCGGTAAAACATAAACTGCAACAGCGGCACCGCGGCGAAGCGATACCACAACCCCGCGAACGACAGCCGTCGGCCCGCATCGCCGGCCATGAACATTGAATTCCAAGTTCCCGTCGCGCCCCCGCCGATGGTCTCCGCAGTGAACGTCCAGGCTCCGATCAAGGCCACGCCCAGGAGGATCAGTTCCGCCCACAACGATTCACGGCGCTTGGCCGCGCGAGCGATCGCTTGATCGAAGGCCGGATAATCTTCCGCATGCACGAAGCCGGCCTGCACGAACTGCATTCCCGCTGCCGTCAGCCTCGGCCCGACGATGACTTCCGCCACGATCAGCAGCGGCACGGCGAGGAAAAACCGCGCGTAGGTCGCGAAATCCAGCAGAAAGGATTCCTCCACCGTCGCCGCGATGGCGCGGCCTTCCAACAAACACAGAATCAACAGCGGAAACCAGGTCAGCGCGAGAAACCCAACAATTCGCCGCAGGACCGACGGATCATCGCCGCGGATGAGCCCAATTCGTTGCATCAAGCGATACGACGGCCCGCCCCGTTCAAAAAACAGTTCGCGTTCGTTGGCGAGGATTGGGGTCATGTTTCTACCTCACGCGGCTCAAAACGAGAGATTCGAGACCGAGCCGCGCTTGGCAAGCGTGGCTACTAAATTTCTTCTGCGGGTCTACACGCAATACCGTTCGTTTAGTCGTAACGAGAAGCAAGTTGTGGACTTACAAGAGTAGCGAGCAGCAAGGGTGGCACGCCCTGAGTCCGCGAAGGGCGTGATTTTCACGGAGTCCAATCAGAGCCACGCCCTTCGCGGACTCAGGGCGTGCCACCCAATAAATGGCGGCGATTCCATAGGTTGCGGCTAATTGAACGGTATTGGGTCTATACCTCTTCCTCGACCAGCACCTCGACGCGCCCCGCGCGCACGGCTTCGGCGAGAGCCGCGTGGTCGCGTGCGGTTTGGTCACCGTAGGCTTCGGCGAAGTCGGCCAGCGCGGTGGCGAAGACGTCGGACTTGCCGATGTAGCCGGCGATCTTGGCGATGTCGCCGGTGCGAGCGTGCGCACGAGCCAGCAGCGCTCCGCAGACCCAGCCCCAGAACTCGAACGGTTCGCCGGTGAGAAATTCGATCGGCATGGACGCCTTGAGGTTTTTCATCTGCCGCACGAAGTAGTGCCGGCCGTCGATGGTCGTGTAGCCGAGCAGCGGATCACCCAGCGATTGCAAAACTCGCTGAAGAATGACGACTCGCAGGCCTTCGTGATTGATTCGGAGTTCCACCGGCGGCAAGTAGGGCGCGTGCGCCGGTGCGACCGCCTCTTTGACTTGCAGGAACAGCGGATCGTCATCGCCGTTGCCGAACAGCAGCACGAGATACGCTCGCGTCCCGACGCTGCCCACGCCGACCACGCGATGACAAACATCCGCGACCGAGTAGCGACGCAACATGTACCGGTACCCCGGCCCGAGCGTCTCGGCGTACTCGACCAGCGACGCGATGACCCGCTGCCGTGTGGCCTCGTCGAGGCTCGTCAGGACCGGCGGGTCTTCGACAAACCGCCAACCACCATCCGCCTGCCGTCGCGCGATCTTGGCCAACAGCGTGTCGCTGGTCGTTCGTTGAGCTTTCGCCAGCACTTTTTTGACGACCGCCCGGAACTTGTTCCCGATCTGAATTCCCAGACGCTCTAGTGCGGCCTCGTGCCGTTCCAGTTCTGCGTAGGCGAAAATCGACCAAGTTTCCAAAATTCCGAATTCCATCAGCCGCTGAGCATTCACCGAATACCCTCCGACGCACCGCATCACTGCGGATCGTCGTTCCTCCGCATCTATGCCATTCTCGCGGCCGGCCACATTCACGCTGGCGACTAACCGCTTCAAATCCCACTCCCACGGGCCGATGGTCGCCTCGTCGAAGTCATTGATGTCGATCACGACATCCCGTTGCGGAGTGCCATACAGCCCGAAGTTATTGATGTGCGCGTCGCCATTGAGGAGGATTTGCGGCCCACTGATCGGCGTGCGAGCCAAGTCTCCCGCCATGACCGCACACGCTCCGCGCAGAAACGCAAACGGCGACGCCGCCATGCGTCCCATGCGCAGCGGGATCAAACGTTCCTCACGCCCGACATTGCTCGCCAGCAACGTCGCCACCGGGTCCGCGCGATCTGCGGCCGGCGCCCATGTGGAGTGCGCCTCGCGCGGCGTCTGCTCCCGCAACGCTTTGCCCAGTTCGTAACGAGTCTGCCACGAATCCAACGGACGCAACGGCTCATACGGACCAGTCGTCTGCCAATAATCGCGGAGCGATTCCAAACTGCCTCGCGAATGTTCGGTCCTGGTTGGTGGTTCGGTTGAAGCGACTGACGGAGCGGATGCCTTCTTGGCCATGGCGTAGATTCCGAGGTGTTGTTGGTCTGACAGAGACGGCCACGTGCGGCGACGTCATTGCCAGAATGACATAGTCGGCACACGGTTTCAATTGGTGAGCGCGTGGTTTCGAGAAGTTAGCAACACAAAGACACGACACGCCTTCATCGAATCCGGCGTGCAGATTATGTCGCCCCATTTCGAGGCTCAGCCGAACGCAACGAGCTTCGTCCGCAAAGCCAAGTGGCACGCGAAGCCGGCGGATGTGCATGCATTGGAAAAGTGAGTGGAAAATTCCGAAGGATGGCCAGTCGACTTTAACCCGGAGGGTTTTCAGCAATTAGCCGGGGGTTGAGCGAAGCGACACCCCCGGTTTGGAGGTTTTGTGAGATTGCATCCCAGCGGGATGCCAGCAATTCTGGCTACGACCCCGCTGGGGTCGAACGGACGTCAATTCCTGTTCCGGGGGCGTCGCTGCGCTCAGCCCCCGGCTAATTGCTGCGAAGCCTCCGGCTTGAAGATCTGCCGCCGTGAATCGGCGAGTCCTTCGTGACCCACTTTTTCGATGTATGCACCCGGCGGATGGCAGCGTCCCCCGCACGAAAATGGGCCGACCTTACCGATTGCGCGGACTTTGCGGCGCAAGAGGACTGTATTGATTCGCCGGGATTTTCCGCTGGTTCGCAATACGCCCGGCAGAAGCTGATGCCACTGGAAGACTGAGATTAACGATATTAAGGAGGATTCCGTTCAAAGCGGTTCTTCCATCGCGAGACTTTC
>CAYSHJ010000526.1:0-3221 GCA_964430385.1 uncultured Planctomycetaceae bacterium | reverse complement strand
GTTCGACGTGGCGGGGATTGGAAACGTGGCATGGTCGAGATGCTGTGACACTCGCAGACGAAAGAGCGAGACAACAGGGAACACGAACATCGGCCTAAACCGGCGCGCCAGTCCCCGACCCTACCTGTGAGAGGCTCGGGGTGAAATTCCCTGGGCCTACTCGGCATAAGCGACAGCCGCTGAGCGTGACAATGCATCGACGGGCACGCACGGTCTAGTCCGATCAGCGGACGTTCCTTACCTAGTAAAACGGTTCCACTGCTAGTGCGCCGGCAAAACCGGCAAGGAGTAGATGGTGCAAGTCCATCACGATGAAAGAGTAGCGATCTGCATCGACCCCGAGTCATGCGCAGTGGCCCGTGAGGACCACGGCGAAGCGTTGACAGGGGATGACATAGGCCAGCCATTGAGCCTCGTAATGAACATAGTCCCGGGTGCCGACGCGTTTAGCAGCGTGGAAGGCAACACGGACGGGGGCGCTATCGCAAGCACCCGTACGGCCCGGCGGGGTCGGAGAACCTGGCATGTGTCGACGCTTCTTGTGCGGGAGCCGGGAGATCTCACGGTCGGCCAACAGCACGGGGTGACCCGCGCTGCGCTGGTCCGCATCGGGAAGGCGAGGAGCCGGAGCCGATGATGCACGACCGTGAGAAGTCACACTCCGCCATAGTAGCCGCGAAGCCGACGAACAACGCACCGGCGTCCAAAGCCGATGCCGCGGAGCCGGTGGAGCCAAGGGCGGGGACCGAGAGGAAGGCCGAAGAGCAAAGCACGCTCCGAACTCAGGGTCGGGCTCGCGTGTCACAGGCGCTCGACGGCCTACGGAAAGCCTCAAGCCAGAAGAAGAAGGAGAAGTTCACCGCGCTCTTCCACCACATCAGCGTCGATCTACTTCGGGAATCGTTCTTCGCGCTCAAACGCGATGCGGCCCCCGGCGTGGATGGCCAAACGTGGGCGGACTACGCCGAAGACCTGGAGCCAAAGCTGCAGGACCTTCATGCAAGTGTCCAACGGGGAGCGTATCGGGCGCAACCATCACGCCGGACGTACATACCGAAGGCTGACGGCACACAGCGCCCGCTGGCGGTCACGGCGCTTGAGGACAAGATCGTCCAAAGGGCAACCGTGGCGCTGCTGAACTGCATCTACGAGGCAGAGTTCCTCGGGTTCAGCTACGGGTTCCGACCGAAACGCGGCCAGCACGATTGCTTGGATGCGCTGGTGGTCGGCATCTCCAGCCGCAAGGTGCGCTTCATTCTTGACGCCGACATCCGCAACTTTTTCGGCGCGGTGAGCCAGGATTGGCTCGTCCGTTTCGTGGAGCATCGGATCGGCGACACGCGCATCATCCGCCTGATCCAGAAGTGGCTCAAGGCGGGTGTCTTGAAAGACGGGATCGTCACGACAAGTGAGACGGGGACCGGGCAGGGATCGGTGGCGTCACCGCTACTTGCCAACGTCTACCTGCACTACGTGTTCGATCTGTGGGCCGAACGCTGGCGACGGCGCGAAGCCAAGGGCGACATGATCATCGTGAGGTACGCCGACGATATCGTCGTCGGTTTCCAGCACGAGGCCGATGCCCGACGCTTCTGGGGTGCGACGCGCGAACGGTTGCAGGAGTTTTCTCTTTCGCTGCATCCGGAGAAGACCCGCCTGATCGAGTTTGGTCGCTTTGCTGCGGACAAGCGCGCGCAGCGTGGGCTTGGAAAACCGGAGACGTTCAATTTTCTGGGGTTCACCTTCATCTGCGGAAAATCGCTCAAGGGCAAATTCCTCATCTTGAGGAAATCCAGGAGCGACCGCGTGCGGGCGAAACTTCGGGAGATCAAGGACGAGTTGCGAAAGCGAATGCACGAGCCAATCCCCGAACAGGGGAAGTGGCTGCGCCAAGTTGTCGGAGGGTTCTTTGCCTATCACGCCGTTCCCACGAACAATGACACGCTCGGCACATTCCGCCGACGCGTCGAGGAGCTTTGGAAGCGTTCGCTTCAGCGGCGCAGCCAACGCGCAGACCTAACGTGGGCACGCATGCAAAGATTGGCCGACGACTGGCTCCCGAAGCCCAAGATCCTTCACCCATGGCCAAACGTGCGCTTCGCCGTCAAACACTCAAGGTAAGAACCGTGTGCGGGAATTCCGCCTGCACGGGTCTGTGCGGGGGGCGGTGAGCAATCACCGTCCCTACCGCGATCCCGGACCCCATGCTCAGTAGAGCCGTTTTGCATAACTCTCGGCAACCATCGCTTCTGCGGTGACCGTGTCGATCGAGTCGATTTGATCGGCAAGCGCTGCGCCAAGTCCTGCGAGCCCTGTGCGGTCGGGCCAGTGCGCCGGTTCCCACAGCCGCGAGCGGATCAGCGACTTGCCGCAATGGAGAAACACTTGCGCCGCCGTCACCTCAAGGACAGCGCGGGCGGGCTTGCCGTGCTGCGACAGGCGGTGGCAAAGGTCGGCGTCCGTCAAAAGTCGCGCCGTGCCGTTGACCCGCAAGGAATGGCCATGGCCGGGGACCAGAAAGAGCAGCCCCACCTTCGGATTCACGACAACGTTCTTGAAACTGTCGACTCGGTTGTTGCCGGGCCGGTCGGGCATGAGCAGAGTTCGTAGACCATCGACCTCCACGAAACCGGGGACATCCCCACGCGGCGAGGAGTCGGGCCATCCGTAGGCGTCGGCGGTGGACAAGACGACGAACGGCGAGCGCGCGATGAAAGCGCGTCCATGCGCATCGATGTGGTCAAGGTCCTTTTTCTGCGCCAACACGGTTGGCGCACCGTAAAATGCCATGAGCGATTCAACTGTTTCGATCTGCGTGGGCTTGGATTTCTCGGGCGAGGCGCTTGGCTTGGAGGTTGGCGACGGGGTCGCCGCTTTCGCCCACGCTTCCAGCCGTTCCACCGCGTTCGCCACTTCCCGCTTGCCCCGTCCTTCCGGCAGACTGGCGAGAAGTGCTCTGCCGCGTGCCAGATTGGCCGCGCGCTGCTCGGGCGTCAGTTTCATTGAACGTCTCCATGGCTGTTCGGCAGTATTGAGGTGTCGAGGCGTTCGCGAGTCCGTTTCGTTGGGGATTGATTTAGCTAGTACCCGGAATCACAAGTCGCTGAGACGGCGACCTTTGACGCGACGCTGGTGAACCTTCGACTTGGTCCAGACGAACGGCTCGGCATCTTCGTTGTAGGTTTCGATGAAGGCATCGATGTGCTCCTTGAGCTGCTCGA
>CAYSHJ010000525.1:0-3107 GCA_964430385.1 uncultured Planctomycetaceae bacterium | reverse complement strand
GGCTCGAAGCAGATGACCGACGACATCGAACTCACCGTGGCAGAAGAGCCCATCGAACTGGCGGGCAAGACCGAGCGTAATCTCAAGCTGCGCGTCGTGGTGTCGCCGCTGACCCAATTCCGAGGTCCAGTGACGGGCAACGTCCTGGTCCGCCGTGGCGACGTGGAGGCAGTTTCGATTCCGATTCGACTGAATGTTGTCGACGAAGCGAAAGGGCCGGTGAAACTCTCGGTTTCGCCGATGAAGTTGACGCTCATGGTGTCCAGTGGCGATCTCGCGGAGTTCGTCCTGAAGTGTCGGCTCGCGGAAGACGCGGATGCCGACGACACGCTCACGGTTCAATTTGAGAAGGTCACGGGACCGGATGATCGGCCCGCTGAACTCAGCAGTGATTTCGCGTGGAAGGACAGTGCCAAGATCGCTCGTTCCGCCAGTGCATCCGGCAAGGGCTTCGTCATCGCGCCGAAGGCCGCCGGCAAATACACGGCTGAGGTTCGCGTCAGTTCGCAGTTTGGCGGCTCGGTGGTCGTGCCGTTGTCTCTCACGGTTCGCTAGCGCGCAAACCGTTTTCGGCTTGTCTTGAAGGAGGTGTTCCATGCGTTCTGCCTTGAAAAATGCGGGCATTGGTCCGCGAAAAATGTTGTCTCGGTTGCTCGATTGGTTGCGAGTGATGTTCGTGATGACCGTCATCGGCACGCGAAACATTTGGGCGGGAGAGGCCGTTGTAATTCTGAATGATTGCTCCGATTCGGTCAGCAAAGCCGACCCGCCGGACCAGACACAGGCGATGGGACTGCAGTTCCTCGACCTGTCTCAGCTATCGGGCGATCAAACCAAAGTGGCGATCATCAACTTTGGTGGCGCGGATGGACTGACCGTGTTCGCGGGCGACGATGGGCTTCCCACTTCGGAAACGAACACGCTGAAGCATCGCGTGCTGAAGGAGTTTCCCAAGCTGGCCGGAGCCACGCCGATGGACATGGCGTTGGAGCTGACGCAGCAAATGGTGTCCAAGCTGCCGTCTGGGACGAAGATCACCGTGGTATTGATCTCGGATGGTCGTCCGGAATCCGGCTGGCTGCGACCAAGGGATTTCCCCGAAGTCGCGAAAGAAATGGAACGGCAACGAACCGTGCTGCTCGAACGATGCCGCGTTCGGGGCTACAGCGACAAGATCACTCAAGATTTGATTCGGCAACAAGAGCAGCAATGGGCCGACGGCACCACGAAGGAGTGCCAGGAACTCTACCGCCAATTTCAGATTCCCGCGGAACTCAAAAAGGTGTTGCAACTGGCCCAGGCTTTGGCCAAGGCACCGGTGCGGTTCGTCTCGGTCGATTTCGGGGGCGGAATCGCCGAACTACGCGACATCCATCAGGCAGCGGGGGGCGTTCCAAGTGACCTTGTTGTGTGCAAAGCGGACGAAGTCATTCGCAATCTGCACAAGCTCGGCCTGACCGAACTTCCCGGCGTGGTGAAGCAAGAAGTCCGCGAGATTCCTGCCAATCCAAAGGCGTTTCAAGCGGACTATGTGATGCCGCTTGATCCGCTGGCAGCAAAGACCGTGGTGACGTTTCAGTTTCATCCGGCGATCGTTGACTGGGACAAGCATCTCAAATTGAGCGCCAACGTACGCGGTATGGAGATCCCGCTCACGGCCGACAATGCCGACGAGCGGTACACATTGGCGAGCAATGGCAAAGGCCATCTCGCGACGGTGACGGTCGTGGTTGATACGCCGGGCGACGGGCAAGTCAATCTGCATTTGGAGTCTCCCAATCAGTCGCTGTCGATGCCCGCAGCGAGCCTCTTTTCCCACTTCCGCCTTCGCGACGGAACAGCGATCGACTTTCGCCCCGCGCATGCCGCCGCAGAAGCCAAGCCCACTTTTCAAGTCGCACCGACGCACCCTGCGGTATGGCGTTTCGCGATTCAGGCGGCGGGCTCAACTCAGGGTGTTCCGTTCAAGGGGGCCGATGCGATCCTGAAAAACGACCGCACGGGCGATGAAATCAAGCTCCCCTTGTCCAACGATCCGCAATTCGTCGGCCGCTTTCTGTCGCCGCCGACGAAGCTGCCAGTCGGCAAGTTCGATGCGATTGTGTCAATCATCACCGCGACCGGAGGCACTGTTCGGATCAAGCTCCCGCAGCATGTTGAGTCGCTTCTGCGTTCGGAATCCGTCTCGCTCGAAATTCCATTCTCAGCCGACGGGACGACTGACGGCACCAGTTTTCATCCCGCACGCATCGACTTCGGCGGCGAGTTGGGGGATGCCGTGACGAAGCGTTACATCGACTTGATTCTCCGTTCGCGTGAGATGGACTATCCGCTCGACGTCGTGCCAGAAATTGTCCTCGCCGACTCGGCCGGGCATGTCGTACCGAAGGAGTGGATCAAGTTCAGTCGACCGGAACTCACACTCCACCCCGGCCAAGCCGAGAAACTGCGGGCCACGCTGACACTTCCCAACACTTATGAAGAGTCTGTGGAAGACGGCCCGTTCACGGGAATGTTCACTCCGGTTCGCAAGGATTCTCGGCAGCCATTGCAGGTTGTTCCGTTCGAGAAAATCAGCGGCGGGAAAGATGATGAACCGGTCAACCGCGTCGTGTTCATTCTGTCGCGACCGCAGCCAGAACTGCATTCCAACTGGGCGATGCGCGAATGGCTCAAGGCCAGCAAAGATGGTCCCACCAACTTGCCGGTTCAAGTTGCAATCAGACTGCCATTCGAGCGTACCGTCACCGTGGATGTCACAAATACTTCAACCATTTCGCGGACCTTCAAGCTATTGCCCGGAGGTCGAATCAGTGACGCAGACGGCAGGACTGTCCCTGGGATCGAGTTGTTACCCACGAGCGACAGCGACGCTACTCGCGAGCTGGCTCCCGGAGAGACCGGACGTTGGACGTTTCAATTCCGCTCCGATTCGTCAGTTCTGGTCAAGAGTGCCGAAGCGGCCTTGCTCCTGTCGGCTATGGGCCTACGCCCGCAGCTCATCATGGTGCCGATTCGCGTTCGATCACCGCTGCTCGGACCGCAGGTGAAGACGGCTTCGTTTGGGGGAGCGGCGTTATTCGGCGTGCTGGCGGTGGTCAGTCTGC
>CAYSHJ010000524.1:0-6008 GCA_964430385.1 uncultured Planctomycetaceae bacterium | reverse complement strand
GTGAGTTCATCAGCGACCAACTCAGCACGAACGGCACGGTCAGGTAAATGTGCAGGTCGCCCATACTGATGATGTCAGCGAGTTGGTTCGGCTCGACGCGGCCAGTGAAGATGAAGCGGTTCAGGTCGTAGTTGTCTTGCTTCAGCACCCAGTTTCGGTACGACGACGCGTCAATCCGTTGCAGATCGCCGCCGTAGCAGACTCGGTCGGAGCCGACGCAGACGAAGATCACGTCCTGACGAGCGTCGCAGATTCGTTTCGCGACCTTCATGAAAACGTCGAAGCCGCGCATGGATTCAAAGCCGCGCGAGACGTACGTCACAATTCGCGTGCCGGGTGGAATCTCGCGATCACCGATACGCCTCGGCACTTGTCGGCGATGCCAGGCGTTGGTGTCGATGCCGTCGAAAATAGCGTCGATCTTCGGCTGATATTCGTCGGGGAAGAGGCTCTTCTGCCACCGCGTCGGCGAGTAACCCGCGGCACTGGTTTGCAGATCAAGCAAGATCATCGCGTTGCGCGTCCGCGACCGCAGCAGGTCCAATTCCTTGACGGGGAACTCCGGCCGAAAGTCGAGGTCCGAATCACGCCCGTGGTAGTAGTACTCGAAGTAATTGATGATCGGGCAGTCGTACAAGTCGGCGAGGAACAGTGTCGAGCCGAAGCCGCTGTGGCCGACGACCAGGTCCGGCTTGATCTCCGGATGAGCCTTCATGGTCTCGTAGACGGCATGCGAGTGCCACACGCAGTTTTCGAACGTGCGGCTGCAATAGTGGACCGACTTGGTCGCGCCTCCGCTAAGCTTGTACTGAAATCGCTGAATCCCGTCGAAGACTCCGGACGGCAGCTCGCACACGAACGAACAGCGGAAGCCATGCTTCTTGATCAAGTAGCTGGCGATGTGCCCGAATTGAGCGGGAAAGTTCTTGTGGACGAACAGCACGTGCATCGAAGAGTCTCCTGATTTGGCGCGGCGAGATTTGCCAGAAACTCGAAATCCGAAACCCGAAGAAACCCCGAAGTCCGAATTCTTGAAAGTCCGGATCGCCTGAAAAACCGTGTTTCACAGGATTGTCATGCCGGCCATTCGCGATTCAAGCTTCGTCATTCCTTCGGATTTCGGATTTCGGATTTCGCGAAGCGTTCAGGCAGCCGCTTTCTTGGCGAGGAACTTTCGTGTCGCCGACATTTCGTTCTGACCTTTGCGGTGCGCGTCGAACTTCAGCACCGAGAGGCCTTCGCCTTCGAGGTGTTTGGAGTTGCTGTAAATCGGATCTCGCCAGTCCGTGACCTTGCCGTCGCGGACGGCGTCGACCATTTCCTGAACTCCGTCTTCCAACTTCACGGAAGCTCGGAAGTCGAGCACCGTGCGAATCTTCTCGAAGCTGACGCGATAATTCCGCAGGTCGTCATTGTTTCGCACCTCTTCGACGACCGTACCCGGAAACGCTCGGGCGACGATCTCGCCGAGTTGCTGGAGCGTGTAGTTCTGACTCTCATCGCCGACGTTGAAGACTTGGCAACCGACTTTCGAGAGTGGTGCCTCCAGTGCCAGCGTGCAAGCGTGGGCGATGTCGCGTGTATGCACGAACGGCCGCCACTGCTCGCCGTTGAAGACGCGAATCTTTTTGTCCGTGACGGCTTGAGCACTGAACAGGTTCGCGACCAGATCGAATCGTGGGCGATGCGACCAACCGTAGGCCGTCGCGAATCGCAGGATTGTCGGTTGGAAATCTTCATCGGCCGTGTCGAGCAACGCTCGTTCGGCGTCGATCTTTGTCGTCGCATACAGCGACACCGGATTCAGCGATGATTCCTCGGTCATGATCTCGTTCGAGTCGCCGTAGACGCTGCAGGTCGAGGCGAATATGAACTTCGACACGCCGTTGGCCTTGGCCAATTGAGCCATCATTTTGGCCGCCGCGTAATTCACGGCAATGGTTGTATCGCGATCGAGAGCACAAGCTGGATCGCCGACAATCGCGGCCAAGTGACAGACCGCGTCCATGCCACGCAGAGCGCGAGCGGCATCCTCCACGTTGCGGAAGTCGCCCTTCATGACCTGTAGTCGCGGATGATCGATCGCGCTTTCCAGCGAGTCGGTTCCGAATAGCTCCAGATCGAGCACACGCACGCGGTAACCGGCGTCGAGTAGTCGGCGAGTCAGAATTGAACCGATGTAACCCGCTCCGCCGACGACCAGCACGGCCTCGATCTTCGTCGCCGCCGCGTCGCCGCGCGCGACGACCCGAAAGTGCGAGCCGACGATCATCCGCGAATATCGACTCGAAACCACCACGGCACAGAGCAGGGTCCAAGCGGGAATGCCGACTTCCAACGTGCCCTGAGCTTTGTTGAACGCAAACACGCCGAGGAATAAATGCCCAATCAGACCGATCGCACACGCCAGTAAGACCGTTTTCAGCCGCTGCGTGATGCAAGCACACGGCACCGGTTTGTAGAGTCCGGTGAGTGCGAACAACGTCACGGCGGACAGGCCAAACCACCCAGCATTCATCAAGTAGGTCGCGTTGACTTTCTCGAACAACGTGCTGATCGGGTTGTCCCAACTCACACCGCCAATCGCGAGCAGCCGCACAACGGCCGCCATCACCAGCACGGCATTCGCGACTACAAAGTCCACAAAAACTCGCAGCACGAGTTGATTCGGCGTTGTCGTGCCGAATAAGCGTCCCCAGACCTCTTCGGCGAACTGTCGAGTCTCGGGCGTCGAGGCTGGCTGGAACACCTTCAAGGGGAGTTCACCACCAGTCAAACCAGGTTGCGTGAGGCATCCTTGCGACATCGTACTGCTCCTTCACCGACGGCGAGTTCTGAGGGGAATGTGAGGTGGGCCATTCGGGCGGTCGCTGAGATTCGGACCGACGGCGATGTCTCGTAGCCGAAGACCGACTCCGAGACGAGGCCTCTCTTACTCAGCTTTTTCGGTCAGCCACAGTCGGGAAGATGAGGGGATTTTGCCGATGAGAAGGGAGATTCGGATTTTGTGGAGTTTGCCAGTTCGTAGTCCCGCCTTCAGGGGGTTGCATGCCTCGTACCCACGCTCCGCGTGGGCACGCAAGTATTGCCGCTTCGCGGTCGGGTGAATTGAGAATCACTCAGGTTGCCGATCCGGTCTCGCGCCGCGGAGCGGCAGGTTTTGCGTTCCCACGGAGACCGTGGGAACGAGAAATAACGCGGGCTAGGCCGCTTTCGTTTGAGGAATCAATGCGCGTTGTGTCGCATGCCGCATCACTTTGGCCACTGCTCGGGCCGTGTCATGCATATCCGGTTCGTTCAGAGTCGGATGCACAACGAACATCAAACTGGTCTCGGAGAGTTCCCTGGCATTCGGCAATCGTTGCACTGGCTGAAGGCCCGGGCCTTCAAAGGCTTTCTCCAAGTAGATTTCGCAACAGACACCGCTGCCACATGACAGGCCCTCCTTTTGCAAAGCCTTCACGACCAGGTCGCGTGACCAACCGCCTTGCAACAACTCTGGCCGAATGAACGCATAGTGCTTGTAGTAACTGTGGGAGCAATCGCCGTTCGGAGTCGCCGTGCGAATGCCGCAGACGCGACTGAGTGCATCATCCAACACGGCCGCGTTGCGTCGGCGAGCTTTCACCCAGTCCGGCAGCTCGCGCAGACCGACGCGGCCGATCGCGGCTTGCATCTCGGTCATGCGCCAGTTCGTGCCCAGCGATTCGTGAGTCCACTTGAAGATCGTGGGATGCTCGCGGTTGTAGACGGCATCCCAATTCTTGCCGTGATCTTTGTAGCTCCAAGCGCGCTCCCACAGATCTTGGCGGTTCATGGTGAGCAATCCACCTTCGCCACCGGTCGTGATGATCTTGTCCTGACAGAACGAAAACGCGCCGATGTCTCCGATCGATCCCACCGGTCGGCCCTTGTATGTGGCTCCGTGAGCCTGCGCGCAGTCCTCGATGACAGACAGGCTGCGATCGCGAGCCAAGTCCATGATCGGGTCCATGTCGCACGGCCAACCCGCGATATGCACCGGAATGATCGCTTTGGTTCGCGGCGACAGGGCGTGCTCGATGGTTTCAACCGTGAGGTTGCCGCTGATCGGATCGACATCCGCGAA
Source organism: uncultured Planctomycetaceae bacterium (assembly GCA_964430385.1). GTDB lineage: Bacteria > Planctomycetota > Planctomycetia > Planctomycetales > Planctomycetaceae > CAYSHJ01. The sequence goes on along the minus strand of CAYSHJ010000524.1, from coordinate 1,900 downwards.
GATTGGTCGAGCACCACGAGCCCACACCGCGCTGGCGGTTGCGATAAACGTCCGCGGCGGAACGATGACGTCGTCGCCCGGACCGATGCCCAACGCGCACAACGCCAACTCAATCGCCAACGTGCCATTCGCCACGGAGACCGCGTGCTGACAATCGACGGCGGCGGCGAACTCTTTTTCGAACTGACGGCACTCCTGGCCGGTCCAGTAATTGACTTTGCCCGATCGCAGGACCACCTGCACCGCCTCACACTGAGTGTCGTCAAACACAGGCCACGGCGCGAACGGCTTCGATCGCACCGGCACGCCGCCATCCATTGCGAGAACATCGAGTTTGCTCGTCGTCATGTCGGATTCCTTTCCGAGGTCTAAACACTCCAGCGCAGCATTGTCGCTCCCCACGAATATCCCACGCCGAAGCCAACCAGCATCAGCCGGTCACCGGGCTTGAGCCGGCCGGCGGAATGAGCGTCTTTCAGAGCGATTGGAATCGTCGAGGAAACCGTGTTGCCGCAATGACTCATCGAAACGTAAAAACGGTCCGCTGGGATTCGGATTTTGTCCCGCAGGTGCCGCAGCATGTATTCATTGGCTTGGTGGAAGACGAACAAGTCAAAGTCGTCAAACGTCAGCCCGGTGCGATCGAGCATCGCCTGCACCATGTCTGGAACCGCTTCCAGTGTGAACAGGAAAATCTCCGGACCATTCATGTAGAGCGTAGGCGGCGCGAGCACATGTTCGTCGGCGTCTTCCACGCCGCCGCCACTGGCGAATCCCGCGATGGGACACCGCATGCCGCCGGACTGCACGATGAGGTTTTTCGCGCCCTTGCCGTCGGTACCGTAAACGAATGGGCCGATCGCCGCCGGTTCGCTATTCGTGACTTCAACCGCTTGAATCAACGTCGCTGCGGAGGCATCGCCGAACAGAGTTCGCACCGACATGTCCTGCGGCGTGATGAACTTCGAGTAGGTCTCGGCCGTGATCAGCAGCACGTTGCGCGCTTGTCCGGTTTCGATCAAGCCCTTGGCAAGGCCCAGTCCGTACACGAATCCCGAACAGCCAAGATTGAAATCCAGTGCCCCGCAACTGGTCCTCAAGCCGAGCCGTTGTTGCAACAAGCAAGCCGTCGTCGGCAGGAAATAGTCGGGGGACTGTGTACACAAGAACAAATAGTCAATGTCCTCAGGCTGGCAAGCTCCCGACTCAAACAGTTTTTGTGCGGCTTTGACGGCCAAGTCCGACGACAACTCCTCCTCTTCCGAGATGTGGCGTTCTTCGATGCCAGTCTTGTTTTGAATCTTCGTCGGCGACCAGTTAGGCGCGACCTCGCAAAGCTGGCTGTTGTTCAGCACGCGCTGCGGCAAGTAGTACTCAATGGCCTTCAGAATCGCTTGCATGGGAGCAAGTCTCGACGGGAGTTTGACTGAGGCGACAGGATAGCCACGCCAACCCTCAAGCCGCCATCTTGGCTGGGGTCAGCTCCGATTCCACGGCCTGCATCAGATCCGCGACCGTCTGGCACTTCAGAATGGTGTTGGGAGCCACTGTCACGCCGAACTGCTCGTCGATCATGGCGATCAAGCCGATGAACGTCAGTGAGCTCCAGCCTGGAATGTTTTGCAACACGGAAGTGTCGTGGATGGCGCCGGCATCGAGCTCGAACAGCTCGTGCAACACGGCCAGAAAGTCTGGCTTGCACATGTGGTCGCTCCTGGATTGGCCCGGAGGATCGGGAGAGAGGAAATTTGAGATGCGAGAGAGACGGGACAAAAGGCGAACCGACCTCCGCGCGAGAATTATCTTCAGCCGTGACAGTTCACCGAAAGGCGGCGGCTTGTATCAGACGCGGAAAAACCCGGCAACAGGAGTTCTCAGCGCCCCGAAGTTGAGGGCCTGG
>CAYSHJ010000523.1:0-1559 GCA_964430385.1 uncultured Planctomycetaceae bacterium | reverse complement strand
GATACCGTCGATGTTGAACACGACTTCGACCAAGTACGACCCGGCCATCAGCAGGCTGAGTGCGTGGCCCAAACCGGTTGCCAGCGGGATCAGCGAGTTGCGCAGCGTGTGCAGCCAGATGACTCGCCGCGGTGCGAGACCCTTGGCGAACGCCGTGCGGAGATAGTCTTGGCCAAGCTGCTCCATCAGCGAGTTTTTCGTGAGCATCGTCAGCGTCGCGAAGCTGCCCATCATGTAGCAGAAGACCGGCAGAGCCATGTGATAGCCGAGGTCGATGAGCTTCGACGTGCGCGAGAGCTTTGACCAATCAAAGGTGCCGAAGTCGTCGCCGACGTTTGCTTCCTCGTCGATTTGTTTCACCATCGCCGGCAGATCGGCGTAGCTTTCGGTCTTGAGGTTTCCGAGCGGAAACGCATCCAGAAATCGGCCGCTCGCGAGAAACATCAGCAACACTGAGCCGAGTGCCCACGCAGGGATCGAATACCCGACGAATACCACGAACGACGTGCTGAAATCAAACGGCGAACCGTGTTTCAACGCCTTGCTGATCCCCAGCGGAATCGACACCAAGTACGCAAGCAAGAAGCCGGTCAAGCCGAAGACGGTGCTCACCGGCAGTCGCTGTTTGATGCGATCCCAGACCGGTTCACGCGTCGTGTACGAGTTGCCGAAGTTCAACCTCAAGACTCGCCCCAGCCAACCGAGGTACGCTTGCCAGCCGGGCTTGTCGAGGTCGAACGCCTTCTTCATCTCGGCCAGCGCGTGTTCGGGAATCTCGGCCGTCGGGTCCGACAATCCAGTGCCACCGCGAGCACCCGCCTCGCCAGACGCTCCGCCATGCCGCATCCTCATGATCTCGCGTTCGAGCGGCCCGCCCGGCACCAACCTCGTAATCCCGAACGCGATCACGGTCACTCCGATAAATGTCGGAATGATCAGCAACAGACGACGCAGGAAATAGGTGGTCATTCCGTTGACGTGCTCCTGACAACCTCGTTCCCACGGTCCCCGTGGGAACGATTCTTTTGCTGCTCCGCGGCGCGAATGTCGATGCAATCATAGTCTTTGGCAAACCCACCGCGTCGCAGAGCGGCGAGACCCGCGTGCCCACGCGGAGCGTGGGCACGAGAGGCGCTTCACTTGGCCGCCGTCTTGGTGCTCGCGCCGGCGTCCCACGGCTTGAGTTCGATTGGCGGGGCCTTCATCGCCTTGCCGCTCTTCTTGGCTGCGTCGAGCTCCCGTTTGAGATCCGGCTCGACCCACCACGTGGCGAACACGCCACGCCAGTCTTCGAACTTGTGCAGGCAGGTGTCGGGCATGCCGAACTTATTCCAATAGACAAAACGCTCGCACGGCAAGTACCAATTCATCACATACGGATGGTCGTTAAAGATCACGCCGTCGAGCTTTCGCAACAGTTCGGTGCGCTTAGTCAGATCGTATTCCTGGTCGTATTGCTCGATCAGCTTGTCCGCCTCCGAGTTCGCCAGGCCGACAATGTTGTTGCTTCCTTTTTGATCGGCCATCTTGCTGTGGTACGAGGTCCGCGGCTCGGGGAA
>CAYSHJ010000522.1:0-3211 GCA_964430385.1 uncultured Planctomycetaceae bacterium | reverse complement strand
CCCGATCGCACGACGACGAACTTGTCCGTGTATTGCTTCTTCAGAATCTCGGCTTGTTCAAAACGAGCGGACATGGCAGCGAATTTGATCTCTCAAGGCAGACATTCATCACCGGCCGACACCCGGCCGACGGGGAAGTTTCAGGGGTGGAATGATACTGAGAGACTTCACCGATGAAAACCGAGCATCCACCAACCTTGGTGCGCGAGGGCCGCAACCCAAACTTCAAAGACTGAGTACGGAATGCAAGCAGAATCATCCTGGGCAAAACCATGAAGCAGTCACTCTTCAATTGGCGCTCATGATTTTGCCCTCCATGATTTTGCTTGTTTGCGAGGTTGCTGTCGCGGAGGTCAACCAGAGGCATGGTGAAAGACGCCCGCCGCTGGATCCGTGAACACATCCGAGAAACACTCACCTCGAAACGGCAAACTGCCTACCGCGAATTCCAATCCACGCTTCCCCGCGCAACAATACTCCCAGTGACGGCTTAATGGTTTTCATCAGGCCACCCTAACCCTCTCCCCCGCGGCGGGGGAGAGGGGACCAATTGCACGCACGACGCGCATCATTGACGACCGACAATTCTCACTGACGAGGTGCCGAATGACGAAGATCAGATTGACAACCGTGTGTGTCGCTTGCGGGTTGCTTTTGGTGGCATCTGTTGCCGCGAGTTGTCTCGCCGAGCCTGGGATCGGGAAGGCGGACGAGAAGGTGCCTGCGAAGATTGTCTCTCGAGAAGACGTCGTTTACGGTCGCGTGCATGGTGCCGGGCTGCTGGCGGACATCGCCTATCCCGAATCGAAAGAGCCGCTGCCGGCGATCATCTCGGTGCACGGCGGCCGCTGGGTCGGCGGACACAAGAAAGATGGCTCGACGATCAAGGTCGAGCAATGGGCGGGGTTCGGCTTCTTCGCCATGTCGATCGACTATCGCCTGAAGAACGCCACGCCGGCGCCTGCTTGTTATCAGGACTTTCAATGTGCGATTCGCTACGTCCACGCAAACGCGAAGGAATTCAACATCGACACCCAGCGCATCTTTCTGATCGGGCAGTCGGCCGGAGGCCACATGACGTCGCTCGCCGCCACGCTGGGAGACGGACCTTATCCACGGACGGGAGGTTGGGAAAAGGAAAGCAATGACTTCCGCGCGGCAATCAGCGTCGCGGCGGCCTTCGATCTGACGACGCTCGACTGGGGTGCGTTGTGGACTCCACCGGGCGTTGCTCCTGACGAGGCCCGGGTTCTGGCTTCTCCGACCAAACACGTGACCCAAAAATCGAAGCCACTGCTCGTCCTGCATTCCGACAACGACCGCTCGGTGCCCATCGCCAATGCGCTGACCATGATCGAGGTGCTCGAAAAGGCCGGAGCGCGGCACACGTTCCACCGATATCCGGAGATGGGACACATGGGGATCAATGAGGAAGTCATCAAGCAGTCGCTGGCATTCATCGAAGAAGTGTCCGCGAAACCGGTCGAAGGCAAATAGGTCTCGCGATGGGTGCATCACAGAAATTCCCGATATCTGTAGCCCAGGCCCTCGTGGCCTGGATGATTCGCACGAATGCAGCAATCAAACGAGCCACAAGGGCTCGGGCTACAGTCATCCGCGGGGGGACTGTTTTATACACCCTCTCGCGATCAGGACGGCAAATAGACTTTGAGTGCCACGCACAGCGCGGTGAGGATGGTCGCGGAAGCGGTGGCGATCAGAAAGGCGTGCTGGACCGTCGTGCGTTTGGCGTATGAGCCGATCAGGATGGGAATCGCGGTCCAGCCAATGCCGCCAATGCAGAAGAACAGGCCGACCGTGCGACCGTGCAGCGAAGCCTGGACGTGACTGAGCAGAATGGCGATCAAGGTCGGGAAAATTGGACCCAGAATCATCCCCGCAACGACGACCATCGCACAGGTCAACCAAGCCGAGCGACTGAAGGCGATGCCCAGAGTGAACGCGATGCACGCAGACGCCATCGTGATCACCAGAATTGTGTCCGCTCCCGCCGGCAACATGAGCGCGGTGATCAATCGCGACCCCATGAACGTCAGCCAGAAAACGGACAACAGCGTTGAGGCTCGGCCTTCGCTCACGCCCTTATCGGTCATCAAAGTCGTGGCCCAAGTCGCGACCGACGCTTCAATCGGCACGTGGCAGAAGAACGCTAGGCAACAGAGCCAGACGACGACGTCCGACAACAAGATGCTCAGCCCGCCGGCGACCGTTTCCGTCGCGGGGGACGCCAGCTTCCCCCAATCAACGCCGAATCCCAACAGCAATGGCACGATGGCGAACGTCGCCAGAACCAGGAACGATCGCTCAAGGCGGATCTTACGGATCAACATGACGACCAGAATCGGCGTCATGAACGCGCCCATCCCGAAAATGAAATCGCCCATGTTCATCGCGTACGACATGCGCCGCGGAAGGTCTTGGGGTGAAAGAAACGCCGGTGGCGACGTGACGTTGAGCACGTTGACCAGCGCTGACCAACCCGTGCCCAGCACCAGCACCGCCAACAGCGCCAGCCGATACGACTGAAGTCTTGCGAGCATGATCAGGCTGACAATCAGCAGCACGAACCCGCCCGACAAGACCGCCTGCTTACCGAACGCATCAACCAGAAAACCAGCGGCAAAAACCATCGGAATCAACGTGAACCCGAACACGCTGACCAAACCACCCACGCGAGTTTCGTCAATGGCGAGCTTGCGCGCGAGTGGCACCTTGACGCTTCCCAGCAGCGCGTGACACATGCCTGCGACGACCAGCGCGGCAATCTGCATCAATGTCAGCATCTGATCCATAACGCTGCTCCAGAGGGGGCATTCGAGAGTCACCGGCCGTTGAACAGCGCGGCCGTTTCTCGTTGACTCGAACATTGAAGCGTCAAAACGCGACGTAGCTACTACGCCAGCGCACGTTGTGCGTTCCGGTCCCCTCTCCCCCGCATCGGGGGAGAGGGTGAGGGTGAGGGGGCGAGTGGTGACAACACTTCCGATCGCAGCGAAACCTTTCGCCAATACATCAATTCGTCGCAGGCCGTCCACTGACTCTGAAGACCCCCCTCACCCTAACCCTCTCCCCCCGAAGCGGGGGGAGAGGGGACAAGACAGCCGAACGTGCGCTGTCGTACTACTTGCTTTCAACCCGATACAGCGCCTTGTTGCTTCGCAACAGCAGCGCGTTGTCGATGACGGCGGGC
>CAYSHJ010000521.1:0-2493 GCA_964430385.1 uncultured Planctomycetaceae bacterium | reverse complement strand
GTCGTTCCTGGGCAAGGTACCCGCCGCCCCAGAGGTACATCAAGACGTTGGTTGTGACCAGCTGAAGCACAAGAGCGACGACCATCGTTCCCCGCAGCCAATTCTTGTTTATCTCGGACAGGCTCCAGCTCCCCACCACCGCGAAGTAGGGCGCGAGCGGCAACAAGTATCGGAAAGTCTGGTGAGCGGATGAGGCGACCATGAGAACCACCAAAGCGATCTGGATTCCGAGGAACAGCATCACGGTTGCTTCGCCACCCCAGCGGCGATTCTTCTTCCGCAAGTGGATTACCGACGCCCACGGCAAGAGCAGCGAGACGAAGGCGGAAAAGAGAAATCCGAAGAGTAAGAGCCGGCCCCACTGGGCCAGTTTGACCAGGAAGACATCTTTCACTTCTGCGGCGTAAGCGAAGGAGTATCCGAACCGCCCGTATTCGACGGCTTCGTCGAAATTCCTCACATACCATGCGGCCGCCAGCGTCGTGGTCACCACGCCGATCAGGGCGATGCCGGCGTGCGCTCCGCGAACGTGAATCCGGATGGTGCGGTTCGTCCACGCATGACCCAGGGCTATCAAGCCTGGGATGACACAATATGCCGGAGATGACATGGTGGCCAGAACCGCGACCGCGCTCGCCGCTGCCAGGTGTAGGAGCGTCATCAGGCTGTCCCAAGTCTTGGAAGACACCATGATCCACAGAAACCAGCAGACGGCGAACAACTGCACCGGCTGGACGTAGAATTGCGTCGAGAGCAGTATGAACATCGGTGCCGATGCGACTACCAGGCAACCGAGCAGCGCAAGTGACCGCTGGTGCAAAGCATTCATCAGCGTCTTGTAAAGAAACCAGAGGCCCCCGTAGTGTGCTGCGAAGATGACGAGCAGCAGTCCAATGTCTATATTGTCGATGAGACGGCCGACCGCGACGAAGAATTGCCCAACCCACGGCAAGATCGGGGGCTTGGGAGTGATCGCGAGCATCTCGCTCCACCAGTCGGCCGTGTCGTGCACCAGGGTGTGGTACAGGCTCGTAGCGTTCAGGGCGTAGAACGACGTGTCGGAGACCCATTTGCCGCGGTCGAGCAGAATCCAAACGAGACTCGGCAAGACCATCAGGAACAACAGCCCGCATTCGGCGGCCTCGTTGCGAATCCGCAATCGCCACGGTGCCGGCGGGGCGATGTTCAAAGTTTCAGTCCTGGGCAAGGGTGGATGGGATTGCCGTCAGATCGGCGTCGATTTGCCATCCTGGAGGAATGTTCATCCGCTGTGGGGCGTCCCTGACTCAGTCATTTTTTTCGAGCCCAACGCAAAAGTGTGGATGCCCGCGCTCGTCGAAATCGATACGAACTGCCGGCCGTCGATCATGTAGGTGATGGGGGCCGAATGAATCCACCCGTCCAGGTTCACGCGCCACAGGATATCGCCCGTCGCCGCGTCGAGCGCCCAGAAGTCGCCGCTAGTGCTGCCGACGAATAGAAGACGACCGGCGGTAGTCATGATGCCGGACGTCGAGCGCAGCGGCAGCTTGAATTCCCACGCGATCGCTCCCGTGAGCGGGTTTACGGCCCGCACGCTCGATTCCAGGTAGTCGATGTCCTTCGCGACAATCTGGCTCAAGTCGTAGTTCTGGGTCCCATCGTGGGAAGTAACATAGAAAAGGCCCGTTTGGGGGCTGTACGACGGTGACCACCAGTTCGTGCCGCCGTCGAACTTCGGAGCCACCCGGATTCCCCCGACTCGCGGGTAGATTCCCTCGGCGAAGATAGGTCTGCCAGTGGAATCGCGGCGGTCGCTCCATGTCTGCAAGGCGAACGGCCACGCTCCCAGCAATTCTCCAGTGCTTCTGTCAATCTGGTAAAAGAAGGAGTTGCGATTCGCGGTGAGCAGCACCTTGCGTTTAGACCCTCCGACTTCGATGTCGGCGAGCACCGGGATCTGAGCAGCGTCCCAGTCGAATCGGTCGTGGGGGGTGAACTGGAAATACCACTCCAGTGAGCCGCGATCCGGATCGAGCGCCACGACAGACGACGAGTAGAGGTTATCTCCCTTGCGGAGGAAATCGAGCAATCCGGGAGCGGGATTGCCCACTCCCCAGTAGAGCAGGTCGAGCTCCGGATCGTAGGAGCCGGTCAACCACGGAGCCGACGCCCCGATTCTCCACGAATCACCTTCCCAGGTCTCGTTGCCTGGCTCGCCCGGGCCCGGCACGGTGTAGAAACGCCATCTCAGTGCGCCGGTCGAGGCATCGTAGGCGTCGATGCGCCCGCGTCGCTCCTCGGTGCCATTCCAGAATGCTTGCTTGTTCTCCTCGAGGAGCGCCATCAAGGACCGCACTTCAGACCCTGGCATGGTCCCGGCCACCAGTCGGGCGAGTTGTTCCCGCGTAACCCCAGCCGCCACGGCGGCCTCACTCAGTCCCTCGGTGCCGGCCACGGACGTACCCGTGATGATCATGTCCTTCACCGCCAGGGGCGCGGCGGTGATGTTGA
>CAYSHJ010000520.1:0-2022 GCA_964430385.1 uncultured Planctomycetaceae bacterium | reverse complement strand
CGTATCCCCGACGATGGGGACGGAAATGGTCTGTTGAGTTTGACCCGGCGTGAACGTGATCGTGCCTGAAGTTGTGAGATAGTCTTGCGGAGCGAGGGCTGTACCGTCTTGAGTGGCAAAATTCGCCGTCACCGTCAGTGTTGAGGCTTGCGATAACGTCACCAAAAAATCGGCATTGATCGTCCCCGTATCTCCTTCAGTCACGGTCACGTCGGCGATGGAAATCGTTACCAACGGTCCCGAGGCGTCGTCGTCAATAATCGTCGCGACGCTTTGCGATTGGCCCAGCAAGCCATTCGTCGGATTGGACAGCAGCATCTGAAACGCTTCGTCCCCTTCTTGGGCGATGTCACCCAACACGGAAACCGAGATGGTTTGCGTGGTGATGCCCGGTGCAAACATCAGGGTGCCACTTAGCGCCTGATAGTCCGCTCCCGCGATTGCCGTCATATCCTGCGTTGCAAAATCCACCGTCAAGACTTGCGACGACGGCGATGACAGTGTCACGTTGAAATCCAGCGATTTCGAACCGCTGTCTCCTTCCAGAATCGAGACGACCGCGTCAATCGAGATATCGGGTTGAGCGCTCACCAAGAAATCATTTCCCGCGCCGCCATCCAGCGTATCCGCACCTCCACCGCCCACGAGCGTGTCCAATCCCGCTTGGCCCTGCACGGAATCGTCGCCCAGATTGCCGTTCACTAAATCGTTACCGGCGCCCCCGATGATGCGATCCTGATCGTCGCCGCCCAGCAGATGATCGTCGCCCCCTTGTCCATTGAGAGTGTCGTTGCCAGCAGCACCCCGGACCGAGTCATCTCCCACGCCGCCGAACAAACTGTCATCGCCGGCTTCCCCGTCGGCGGTGTCATTGCCCGCTTGACCATTGAGCGTGTCGTTGCCATTGCCACCCAGCAGGCTGTCGCCGAACTCGCCACCCAGGATCGAGTCATTGCCGTCGTCGCCACTGACGGTGTCGGTGCCTCCGTCGCCATTGAGCGTGTCGTTGTCGGCGTCGCCGTTGACCGAGTCTTCGCCATTCCCGGCGTACACACTGTCGTCTCCATTGCCGCCGGAGATTGTGTCCGAACCGTTGCCGCCATCGATCGAGTCGTTGCCATCGCCGCCGCTGACGCTATCCGTTCCGTTGCCCGCCAGAATACTGTCGTCGCCGGACGCACCGTTGATCGAGTCGGCACCATCGCCGCCGTCGAGCGTGTCGTTGCCCGTTCCACCCAGCAGCGTGTCCTGGCCATCCTGGCTTTGCAGGTGGTTCGCAAAGTCCGGACTGCCGGTCAACAGGTCGTCGCCATTGCCGCTTTGGACCACGATGCTCGCCAGCATGAGAAAGTCGGTCGCCAACACGTTGCTCAGATCGACCGCGTTCCCTTGATCGCCGCCCGTGATCACAATCGACTGAATCGAACTCGCCGGCACCGAACCGATGCTCGGAATCGGCTGCTGAATTCCACCGGCCGGCCCGCCCACCACCAGCAGGTTGCCGCCAAAGGCGCTCACCTGAATGCTGTCATCGCCGTCCGAGGTGATGCTCAATTCCGTGCCGACCACCAGCGCGGATACCGACAGCAACGCTCGCGGTTCAAACTGTTCGGCAGCCGGTCGATGTGGGGACAACGGCGGTCTGCGACGATTTTTCCAACTTTTCCAACAAGTTCGAATCAGCACGACTATTCCTCCTTGCGTCGTGAATGCTTAGCACCGCGAGTAGTGGGTGGGGGAGTGGTGACGAAGCTCGCGGTTCGCCCGACTCTGTCGGTTGAAACGACAGCCTTTTCGGTATCGGCCTTACCTTGGGAACAACTGACAAAACCGCGACTCACCCGGAAGACCGCTAAAATCGCGCCGCTAGTTGCATGACGCACGCCCACTACAACCGGTATGACCGGAACCGGGGGGCCAGGGGCCAGAAGGCAGAAGGCAGAAGGCAGAAGGCAGAAGGCAGAAGGCAGAAGGCAGAAGGCAGAAGGCAGAAGGCAGAAGGCAGAAGGCAGAAGGTAGAAT
>CAYSHJ010000519.1:0-18031 GCA_964430385.1 uncultured Planctomycetaceae bacterium | reverse complement strand
AGATGGTCTTTTCCCAGTTGCCCTTCGCATCCTTCCCGTCGGCGATCGGGGCTTCGCCCGCAGGCGGAGTGTGGACGCAAACCCCTGCGGTGGCCTTGTCACCCAGCCAGAAACTCGGAGCCCGCCGCAGAACGATCGGGGCTCCCTTGGACTTGATCTTCAGGAGGTGCGGCCAGGCGGCCTCAAACTCATCCCGTTTTGTGAACGGGATTGCATAGTGCAGCGAGGGTCGTGTCGGACCCTCTAAAGTGCTCGCTTGCTTTCGCAGCGGCTCCAGTTCCGCTGGCCAACTCTTGGGCCACGTCCCCTGATCTGTCACGGTGTAATCCGCATCAACCGAACTGACCAAGGAAAACACGAGGGCGACACAGATCGCTGCTGTTCTCTTCATCGAAATGACTCCGCAAAGTCGTGGATGTTTGCCCGCTACTTCTCAGTTGCGGCGGGTGTGGCGATGTTGGGGTGAAAGGTGGTGAAAGGTGCCGAAACCGAAATGTTTGCGGTTCCGGACACTTTTGTTCCACTCCGGCGTTCGCATCACTTTGTTTGCGGCGGGATGGCGGCGATTTGCGTTTTGAGCTGCGCGGCCGTTTTGGCGTCTCGGACAATGGGCGATTCAATGGCGAGTTGGCGTACGGTACCGCCAGCGAGCACGAGAAAGACGCGGCCTTTTGTGAGGTCGTAGTCTTCTTCGGCGAACGTGAGCTTGTTCGGCGCGGTGCTGTCACGGCGGAAGGCCACTTCCTCTTTCCCATCCGGCGTTTTTAGAGTGAGCTTTACGTTTTGGTTCCACAAGCGTGCCTTTGAGTTCGAACTGCTGCCGTCGTCCGACGAACCAAAGTCGCCCTGGTAGGCGATCACGAAGGCGGCGGTTTTGTCGTCGTGGATACAATATGTGGAGAAGTCGTTGCCGATGGTGTGCGCGACCTGCGGCGGGTTCCACTTTGCATCCTTCTCGCGGATCGTCGCGATGGGCACCGCGGCTGCTCCGTCCTTGAATCGCTCATCAATGATTGGGGAATCATCAGGTAAATGAATGCGGTTCAGGTCGATGATTGCGCCGTCCACAATCAGCTCGATGGAGATGGTCTTTTCCCAGTTGCCCTTCGCGTCCTTCCCGTCGGTGATCGGGTCTTGACCCGCAGGAGGCGTGTGGACGCAAACCCCTGCAGTGGCCTTGTCACCCAACCAGAAACTCGGACCCCGCCTCAGAACGATCGGGGCTCCCTTGGACTTGATCTTCAGGAGATGCGGCCAAGCTGACTCAAACTCATCCCGCTTGGTGAACGGGATCGCGTGGTGTTGCAGGGGTTGTTTCGGACCCTCGAATGTGCGCGATTGCTTTCGCAGTGGCTCCAGTTCCGCTGGCCAACTCTTGGGCCACGTCCCCGTATCGGTCACTGTGTAAATCGCATAAACCGAACTGACCAAGGAAAACACGAGGACGACACAAATCGCTGCTGTTTGCTTCATTGAAATGACTCCTGAAAGTGGTCGCAATCCGCTTGCGCTCTGCTGCACATTGACATATTCAGTGTGCTGGATTCACAGCGTTCGGTTTCTCGGCTTGGGATGTCGTTTCAACGCGAAGGATTTGGTCCAGCGATTTGACTTCGATATGGTAAGCCCAGGTTATCTTCCGCAATGACTGCGACTCATATCGGATTGCGGCGACAGGCCCTTGGACCTCGACCACCTTGCCTGCGAAGTGCTTCGTGACATCGTCAATTCCGATGCGTTTGAAAGTCGTTCTGACGTCCGCCGAGAAATGAATCGCGAATTCATTTGGTGAGTCTTTGTCGGCGGGAATTTCTGGCTTAAGTTGCAACACTTGCCTTTCATTTCCCTTGTCATCCCATACGGTGAGGGCTTTGACGGAGGCAACAACGATCCGCGCCGTCACAGACTTGCCGCTACGATGCAACGCATCACCGTCGCTTACGATGTCCGAAGCGGAAAGGACGGCCGCATCCTGCGCCGGACGTTTCGCATTTGATGTTGCTTTGCCATCGGTCGCCGCTGTGGAGGGGACGGTCCTGTCCGGTGTCTGTGGTGGCTGGGCTGTGGATTCCGCCTCGCTGCCAGCAACTATCTCGGCTGGTTCAGGCTGCCAAGCCACGAGGAACTGACGGAACGATTCTTGGTTGTATCTTTTGCTTGCGTCCAGTTCATCTGGTCCCGGCTCGTCATCCCATTGGAATGTCCCTTGGGAGTGCAGGAATCGGCCGTCGCTGTCGAGCACCACAATATGCGGATACGCATCAATTGGCGGATACTGTGAAAGGAATGCCTCATTCCCCTGCTCGTCGGTGACGGCCACTTTCATGACGATAAAACTGTTGGATATCGTCTCCCGAACGACACTATTCGTTTCCATCAGGGTGGTCATGAGTCGGCACGGGCTGCACCAGTCTCCGCCGACCTGGATGAGAATGCGTTTCTTTTCTTTCGTGGCGCGTCGAACTGTTTCCGCCAAATCGGTCGCAGGATTGCGTGACGCATCATAGTGGTCCACAGAATAGAACGTGACGCCCTGATGTGCGGCCTTCGTTGGCGAGTCTGTTGACTCAGAATCACCAATCTTGCTCGAATTCGTGAGAGCTGTAGGTTCTGTTGCCGCCTTGCTCACAACAACATTGTTGGATTGCTTTGAGCACCCCACGAAGCCGAGGATGAAACACGAAAGAGTGCCGACGTGGAACAACTTGCGGGCCGATGCCATTGCTAACAGCACATCAAGTGGAGTGCTCATTGCGATACTCTCTCCGCATGGTTGGCGGAATGCTGTCAGGAACCGAAGAGTTTCCGATTCTTGACAGCTTTGTTTTGTCCCAGTTGCATTCATGGATTCGACTTGATTGACGGCTTCATGGTCGTCCAGGTTTCGGCGTCACGAACCAAGTGAATGCCGTGGGCTGGGAGGAGGAACTCGGTGATTCTCCAATCGGACTCTGTCAGTTTCGCCCGATATCCAATTTTCCCTTTGTAAAGATCAGTCACGAGGAACGAAAAAGTCCCCTGGGCAATGTCGTTGTCGATCTTGAATTCCAGGTCGGTAATGCGGTCGGCGTGGATGAAGGTGTATGGAGCTTTGACGCGCTCGATCTCGTCGATGATCCGAACGACCGTTGACGTTTTGAAGACATCAAGTTCTTCACTCTTTGCCTTGTTCAGCTCGTCGGATGCTCGCATCGAAATAAAGGTGGAGGTCAAAGTCGTTCCTTTGAGCTTTTTGTGGTCAATAGGTTGATTCCGCGCATCAAGCGATTGCCATTCCCGATCAGGAATCGACGAATCTTGCTCGATCGCCATTTTGAGTTTTGCTGAGACCTCTTTTTTGAGTTTTGCTGCCACATCTTCCTGAGAGAATGCGGCCTGGGTCGACGCCCAAGTGAGAATCGCAATGATCACAACGTTGAACTGTTTCATTTCTAAAACTCCATCCAAGGTCGGGTATTTCGGCGGCGCAAACATTGCGCGTTCCGGGCAAAATCGCGAACGACTACGCTAACCCGGTTACCGCGAGCGAGCATCCATTTCAAAACCCGTGAACGGCAACTCGGGTTCAGGGTTTTGTTCGTCGGAGCGATCTCGTTTCAGGCAAGGCTATCGCTGGGTCGTTGGTACAGTCACGCCATCTGCGACGAATGTCACTACGCCACGCTTTACCTGAACTTGTACGTAAGCCACGTCCTTATCGATGTCAGCCACCGCCACACCATCGACAAGCAGGGCGGTAGGCTGCACAACGATTTTCTTTCGTCCGGTATTGATCGTCGCCGTGTCTGAGGCAAAGGTGCACCAGCAATATATCGAATCAGATTTGGCCACGACGGCACGTCCCGAGCGTAGAGTACCACCCGCAGAACTACCAGAGATCACCACAATTGCAATCAGCATAATAATTGCAAGCAAAGGAACTGTTATTAGCACAGTTTTGATCAACGATCTTGTCATGAGAATTCTCCGAGTTTGAGATAGTCAACCTCTGCGAGTGTCCCAGAGTCTTCGGTTCACATAAAGATCATCCGACGAACAGTTGAGTCGGCCGCTATTTTTGCTGTTTTGTTCATAGCAATGACTCCTAAAAGGTGGTGAAAGGTCGGCCGCTACTTCTCAGTTGCGGCGGGTGTGGCAGTGTTGGGATTGAAAGGTGTCGGAATCGAAATGTTTTCGGTTCCTGGCACCTTTGTTTCGTACGTTTGAGGAGACACGTCGATCGATTTCGGAGGGTCTTCCGGATTCAGCGGCAATAGGCCTTTTCGCTTCAGAACATCGGCATCTTGATTCAGGAAGTGGTCCATTGTCTGTTCGACACTCGTTGAGCAATCAATGTTAGTGATGAACCACGCGTCATCCATTCGCTTCAGATAGAAAACCAGAAAAGACGCTGCGGGCTGGTCAGCGACAGGGAGCGTTACTCGCACTTTCTCTGAAGAGACGACAAGTGCCCGCGCCGGAGAACTCTGCTCATCAGTCTTGACTGTTCCAATTACGAAGTCTTCCAGCTTCGAGTGTCTACCCCATCCTTCAATCTGATTGGCCCGCGCCGGCCAATCCTTCGCGAGGGAAGAGGCTTTTTTCACATCCTTGGCGATGACCGCCGCTACCCAGGCTTCGACGACAGAGCGGGCGTTCTTGCGGTCTAGCGGCTTATCGATTTCTGTGGTCTTTGCTGCGCTCCGATTGGATTGTTGATCAGCATCGACAGGATTCCCCGGCGGCAATGAATTGGGCGTCAGCGGCGGCAGGTCGATCGACTTCGGATTGGCCTCAAGGAACCGCTTCAATTCCTTATCGGCAGCATCCTTCGTCCGGAACTCGACGCCGGTGACAAACCAGCTTTCTTCGCTCTTGAAGAGTTCCAACATCACAAACCCGGTTCGTTCCCCATTTCGCTGTTTCTCTGCATGAGTCACTGACTCCGAAATGGCGAGTGCTCCGGTCGGGTGTTCCCAGTCATTCAGGAAAATCGAGTGCATGGCCAATTGTTTGAGATTCAGGCTGCGAGAGATCGCCTGAATCTGTGGCTCAATCTGTTTGGGGTCCGCCAGCTTTCCTTGCACGATGGCAACCGAAGCCGCAGTCGTGTGATCGCCCTGAAGGGCGGCAGCAACGTAGACCTCGATCACACGGCGAATATTCTTCTGGTCGAGAGTCTTGGCTCCTTCGTTCGATGGCAGGGAGTCGGCCTTCGCTTCTTGGATCTGGTCCACGCTGAATACATCTGTGCAGTAATACGCAACTTCCACTTGCTCATTCGGAAGGTCGTCCAATCGAAACCGAAGTTCCTGCAACAACGGAATCTGCGACAGCGTCATTTGAACAGGCCCTTCAACTTCGAGGATCTTACCGACGAAGTGCTTTGCAATGTCCTCGACCCCATTCTTCTTGAGTTCGTCGAGTGCTTTGGTCCTGATATTCACTCTGAATGCCAGCGGATGGTCCTCGTACGGTGTCGGCTCTGAACTGAGTTCCCAAAAGGTTTCCCAGATGTCATTTTTAGTGTCGACGCCGATTTTGTTTGCCCGAGCGGTCGCGACGCGGAACCGAACGACGACAACCTCTTCGCTCGCAATCAATGCCCGCCCTTCTTTCAATACCTGCGAAACATTGAGAACTCGCTGAGGTTGTCCGAATGCAAATTCCGGTTCAGCCATGTTAGTTGGTGGTGCCGACACCTTGCCCACCGGTCCGTCTTGCTGATTACCGTTTGCATCGAGCCAGCGAATGTTGGGAACCTTGTGTGCCCGAAGCACTTCGTCGATGGCAATCTTAATCGTGCGAATCCGCTCTTCTCGCTTCTGATTCTCCGCAGGCTCCTCACGAACGGGCGCAGGATCGTGAACCACAGCCTTCGTGAAGGCGTCCCCTTTGCCATCTTCGTGAACTCGGACCGTGGCTCCCCGGAACGATTTGACCGAATGCAGCAGCTTGAAGACCTCCTTATCCTTCGAATACCAGAGACCCCGCCCAGCATAAACATCCACGAGGATATCGCCGAGTGGGATTTTGAGCGGAGTAGGAACGGTCTCGTCGGTTCCTCCCAGCAACACGGCACCACCGTCCGGGACCGTGACCACGCTTCGCTTCCACAACAGATCGCCGACCAGTGGAGTACCGGTTTCAAGTTGAACCTCTTCGTCTGTCGTAAATCCGCCGCGAATTTCCTTGTCAACCATCCGCAGCGACATGGTGCCGCAACGATCCGCGCCCTTGCCCCAGGTGCCGTTGAAGCGGCGTTCGACTGGCGACCATTTCAAATGTAGCGTGCCCGATTTGCCGTTGCCGGGGCTCGTGCCTTCCGCACCGCCCATCATGGCATCGGCACCAAGTTGGCCTTTGCCGGGGCTATTGCCGTACATGCCAGCCGGACCACCCGCCAGGCCGCCAAAGGCACCTGGATCACTCGTTGCGGGTTGGCTTTTGTTGGTGCCGCCAAAAGTCCCCACGTACTGTCCAGGTCCTTTGGCTTCAAGAACCACAGTGCCCCATTCATCACTGGCCCATTGACCGCTGATGTCGGGCGCTGTCGGCGCTTGCAGCAGCACCATCCCCAACAAAGTCATTCCAATAGTTCCAATCATGGCAATCATTCCTTTCCGAGTTGAGTTGAAAATCGAACGGCGGCCAGCGGCGTGAGGCACCAGGGATGCTGGCAGAGGCACGGACGTCGGTTGCTGCACATGAGCCAGGCACTGCTCAAGGAGGGCAGCGACTTCCAGTGCATTTCCGAAACGGGCATCGGGCGATTTGGCCATCAGCCGCGAGATCAGCAGGCAGAGCCATTCGGGAATGTCCGGGTTGATTTCACGGATCGAGCGAGGCTCATCATCGGTGATCATTCGCAAAATGGCGTAGCTGCTGTCCGCTCGAAACGGCGGGCGACCGGTACACATCGCGTACAACACGCAGCCCAGGCCAAACAGGTCCGACCGCGCATCGACGCTTCCGCCGCGTGCTTGCTCAGGCGACATGTACTGCGGAGTTCCGGCAATGATTCCGGTTCGTGTAATACTGGCGTCATCGACGGCGCGAGCCAGCCCGAAGTCGGTCAGCAGCGCTCGTTCGACCGTGCCGTCGAGCAGGATGTTCGACGGCTTCACATCGCGATGCACGAGCCCCTGCGCATGAGCGGCCGCCAATCCGCGAGCCGTCTGCATTCCGATCCGCAGGATCTCCTTCAGCTCCAACGGCCCTTGATCCCGAATGCGTTTCTCAAGCGTCGCGCCGCGTGAATACTGTGTGACGAGGTACGGCACTCCCTGCCATTCGGCCACGCTGTAGATCGGCATGACGTTGTCGTCGATCACGGCCGCTGCGGCTTTCCCTTCGCGAGCGAACCGTTTGCGAGCCGCACCCGAAGCGGCCAAATGCGGCAGCAGCATCTTGATCGCCACAAACCGATTCAGTGCGCCTTCATAGGCTTTGAAAACAACCCCCATGCCGCCTCGGCCAATCACGCCGACGACTTCGTACGAGCCTATCCGTCCCAGCATGTGCGGGTCGTCCGTCGGTCCCAGCAACCGCAGGATGGACTCCAGTGATTCGCCTTCGCAGCCTCGTTCGTCGTGATCCAAAGTAGCAGGCACATTCCATGTGCCGTGGCCAGAAGCGGTCGGCACATGGAATGTGCCTGCTACCAACGGACTGCGAAGGATCGGGACGATTTCGTGCTGCCATTGCGGATCGGACTGCGGGACTTCCAGAAGTTGTCGGCAGCGCTCACAGTCACTGACATGATCTTCCACGTCCTTCAGTTCTGCGGGTGAAAGCTCGTCATGAGACAACTGCCGCAGCAGTTCGGCCGACAAGCACGTTTGCGGATTCTGCATGGTCATGATTCATTCTCCTGCAAGTCCCAGAGTTGCGAGACTTCCAAAACCTTTTCCTTCAACCGGGCGATCACTCGATACCGCGCGACATAAATGGCCCCGGCGGAGCGTCCCGTTGATTTCGCGACTTCAGCGATCGGCACGCCTTCAATCGCCGTCAGCCAAAAAACGTTCCAGGTCGCTTCGCTGAACTCGGAGCGAATCTGCTCGGTGGCCCAGCGGATCAGTTCTTTCCGGGCCTCCGCCAAAATCTCGGCGGTGGTTGCCTGCGGATCGGGCTGCGCATCCAGCAGTTCCACCATCGAAGTCGAACCGGTGGCCGCGTCACGAGGTCGCCGAGTCAGTGCCTTCGTGATCGCATTGCGAGCAATCGTCGTCAACCAGGCCCGAAACGGCGGCTGCGAGTCGCCCGGAACCCAGCCCTCGATCGACTTAGAAATCGACAGAAACACCTGCTGCATCACGTCTTGAGCATCGGCGTCCTGCAAGCCTCGCCGCCGTGCCATCCGAAAGACGACGGGCTGGTAGATTCCCAGAAATTCCATCCACGCCGCTCCATCCCCCAGGTCTTTGACCCTGGCAATGAGGCTGTGGCTGGTTTCCGGAAACTCGGGCATGTTCTTCTCCTATGAAGAATCATCCACGAATCCCGGAATTCTTACACCCGAATTTGCAAATTCGCGAAATTGCCGGGTGGAACGGGGCGGGGGCCGACAACGAGTCCCGCTGGGGCGCCGCCGCCAAACGCCGCGGTCTGCCGTCACCAAGCCGACCACCAATGGGCGTGCGTCGCGAGGGAAGAGAGGGCGTTTTCGAGCCGGATCGTCACACGAGACCGCGTTCGGCCGGGTGGACTGACTGGCGGTCATGTTCGGGCGAAGCCGAGCGACCGCATGCCGATCTCGTCGGTCGGGAAGCAGTCCGGTGAAGAGATGAGTGAAACCGAAATGTTTTCGGTTCCACCCACCTTTGTTTCCGCTGACGCCTTTGTTTCCGCGTTGTTTCCACCATCGCGGGTTCCTTGTTACGGTAGGTTGCCGAGGTGAGGGAAGCCGAATACGCACAACCACACGATCAGCGGAAGTGCGATGCCAATCGATGCTGCAAACGTCGGTGCCTTCAACCGATGAAAAAGCCACGCAGCGACAACCATGCCTCCCAGCATGGCCGCGTTGACGGCCGCGACGCCAGCAGTAAAGGAATAGGACCACTGCTGGACACCCATCTTCCAGAATAGCGCGAAGTGCAGCAATGATCCGACGATCGCCAGGAGCAGGAGAATACGTAGCCGAACGGGTACACCTTGTCCCGTACTGAAAATCGAAGGGAGACAGACCGCGATAAACACGAGGACCGGAAGGCCAAGCGTCAGAACCATGGACTGCATATACATGCCGGTGATTCCGAAGTAGATCGAAGTGGGAGACCAGATACTCCGTCCGTCGCCAGCCATCAACAGCAGCAGGATTGTCACTTCCAGAACACCGCACATGACAAGAAGAGTGGCCGATCGACGAAGGACCACACTGCGCGGCGGCGGGCTGAGGTTTGTGCGATCGGCCATGTATGCTTCGATCACAAACGCGGAGGGAATCGCGATGAGAGGCAACACGACATAGGGGTTTGCAATCATGAGCACACTTGTGGATTGAGTTGGAGTTGAAAGGTGTCGAAACCGAACTGTTTCAGGTTCGGAGATCTTTGATTCTCGTCCTTCTACTTCTCGGATGGATTTGACGACGAAGTAGTATCTGGTGGCGAAATTGGCTTGTCATCCTTTCCGAACACTTGCGTCCGATTACCGCTCCCTTCGGCGGGGAGGGCGATGCGGAGTTTGTGCTCGCGCGCTTGCTCAAACTTCTGCTCCGATGACTTGCTCGTCTCGCCGGGTTTGCCGTCGGGATTCACGGTGAAAATGACCGGCTTGTTCGTGGGGATTCCTTTCAGGCGGAAGTGACCTTTGTCGTCGCTCAGTTGAATCGCCGCGTTGTGTCCCGGACGCTGCTCCGGCGTGGCGGCGGCGATCCAGTGTGGCGGCGCGGGTTTGCCGTCGGCGGTGACGATTTCGCCGGTGATTTCGCCCGCTTTGAGCATCACGAAATCCGCGCGGCCCGGATTGCCAGGTGAGACGCCTGGCTGGCTGGGCAGGAGGTCGTTCTCGGCGAAGCGCGGAATCGGGCCGGGCTGAAAATCCTTGTCGTCGGCAAGGCGGACCCGCTGCGGCTGCTCGCCGGCGCGGAGCAGGACATTGAACTCACCCGACTTCGCCATGTCGCGCTCAGTGAAGCCTTCGAGCACCGGCTCGACCGTGACGGCACGCCAGTGCGCGAGCAGTTCGAGGGGCAGTGAGAAATAGGCGCGGTATTCGCCTTTCGCGTCTGTCTTCTCGGTCTTGAGTTCCTGATTCGTGTTCACGTGCACCGGCACATTCGCGAGCGGCTTGCCGTCGGCATCCGTGACCGTGCCCTTGATGCTCCACGCGCCGAACTCCGCCGAGGCGATGCTCTGTCCTCCGGTGTTGCCGCCGATGGTTGTTTCGAGTCCCGGCGTTTTGTCGCGACCGATGACGAAACCCAGTCGGCGGAATTCCGTCTTCACTTCTTCCGGCAATCCGAAGTCACGGGAGAAATTATTCGTGCGCCCCTCGCGGTCCACGATGACACGCGCCGGGTCGGTGAGCGTCATCTTCCCCACGTCGGAGTCATCCACCCACCACAGCACGTTCGTGCCCGGTTCCCACACGACGGCCCACTTGCCTTCCGTCTGCTTGCTCACATTGGGGAAGGTTCTCAGCCAGCACGCCGGACGCTCTCCCTCGGCGGGCCAGCTCACCGTGAAAAACTGCGGGTACTCGCTCGGTCGGCAAATGGAGAAGTGATGCTTGCCGTCGAACTCGTAATTCGCCTGCCGGTTCGCCACGCGGTATTTCCCATCGCCCATCTGCGCCTTGCTGAAAGAAAACTCCACGACGCCCGCAGCCTTCAGCGCCTCCACCACCTCGATGACCTTTGTGTAAGGCACGTCCTTGTCCGCGCGAATCGTGAACCTCTTCTTCGCATCCTTCGCGGCCTTGGTTTTCAACTCGTCCAGCGTCACTTTTTTCCCGTTGAGGAAAATCGTGCCGTCTTTATCGAGAGCCACATCCGCAGACTCGACGCGCGGCCTGGGCGCTGGCGCATCCGACACGACCACCTCCACATTCAAGCTTCTGGTCGTGATCGTGCCCGTCCATTCGCCGGCACCGGGCACGGTTTTCTTGCGATCGCCACCCGTCGCGGTAAAGCCCGGCACTTTCACTTCGCAGACCAATTGATACCAGCCGGATGGCACGAAGAAACGCAGTTCGTTTCCAATTTGTGCGTTCTGCTCCGGCGGTAGGAGCCCAACGGAAAAGTCATTGACCTTGATACATTGCCCCGGAGACAGCAGGTGCTTCATGCCGAACAGCAGGACATCGCTTGGCACCATCCTCGCGAAGTGTTCCTTGCCGTCCTTTCCCGTCAGTTTCACGCGCAAGCCCTCGTCGGTGCGGCGGAGGATTTGGAATTTCACGTCCTCCTTGCCGGCATTGCGCACCCACAGCTCGACCTTCAATTCCTTGCCGAGAATGCGCCACTCGTCACCGGTGATGCGGTATCCGAGCGACAGTCCACTTTCTTCCCCGCTCCACATCACGCCCTCGCCAGTCAAGTCATCGAGCGGGAAGCCGTCCTTTGCGTATTCGGCGTCGGGAACCTTGACCATGTTTGCGCCCGGCGGCTTGGCGGCAGGCTTCGCGGCATCCGCGCCCTTATTCGCCGCAGCGAGTTTGAAATCCACCTCGCCTGTAGTGAGTTTGCCGGTCCACTCGCCTTCGGGGGCAACCCGCGAAGTGGTGTCGCTCCATACCGCGCGCAGTTTGTATTCCCCGGGAGGGAGGTCGAGATTCACGCGCTCGCCATCCTTCTTTGCCCCCAGCTTTATGGTGAATTCCTTGAGTTTCACGATGTTCCCCGCTGGCAGGAGCAGGCGAGTAAGAACCGGGTATCCGAGAAACTGCGTGATGTCCGCAGAGTGCTCCTTCCCGTCCTTGTCTTGCGCTACGACATGCAGCCCGAAATCAGCACGCGGGCACTGGGAAAATGTCACGTCCTTCGCTCCGGAATTCCGCACCCACAGTTCCGCCTTCACCTCGCCGCCGATGCGCGCCTCGCCGATGACGCGAAGGCCCGTGCTCAGCCCGTCCTTCTCCGCGCCCCACGGCGGCATGGGCCACGTCTGCTCCGCAAGCGGCACGCCGCTCTTCGGTGGCGGCACATCCGCCGAGCCTCGCGTCTCGCCCGTGGTGAGCTTGCCCGTCCATGCGCCTGCCGGAGCCTTCTCGATGGTCATGTCCGCCGTGTAGCTGTATTGCGGCTGAACGCTCACGATGTGCTCCTTCACGGCGGAAAACGTCCGTCCGTCTTTCATTTTCTCGTCCGAATGGATCAGGCGGACCAAAGCGGACTCGCGTGGCTGCAGCAGCCAGTCGCCGGGCACCGGCACATCGTCCACAGTTCTCGACGACAGGATCGTTTCATCATTGGGATTGAGCCTGCGCATGAGATTGAGCCTGCGGGGATTCGGCGCGGCAGTGCCAGTGGTGAGCCGAACCACAGCCTGCGAGACATTCTGCACGACGAGATAAAACTCCTCCGCATCGCCCATGCTCGGCTCGCCGAGCGATGGCGGCCAGGCCAGTGCCATGCGCAGGCCATTCACCGGCGCGCCCCATTTCAACTTCTGCTCCGTAATGGGGCGGACCTTCGCTCCACGTTGCGCGGTTCGCTTAAGCACGAGATCTTTGACCGATGGATATCCAGGGTCCTTGACGTTTGGATTTGGGAAAATCTCCAGCCGCAACGTGCCGTTCACACTGGGCGTCAGTCGGCCCTGAATCGCTTCGCCTTCAAGTCCTTTGCGAAAGACCAGCTTCGCCTCACTTCCATTTGGCTCAATCACGACAGACATATCCGCCGCAATATCCGAGCGGCGCTGTTCCACTTCCCATCTCGCCTGCTGATGTTCTGAGAACCATTGGAAAACAAGCTGCACCTTCACCCCATCCTTCTCCCCCTCCCAATTGCACTCGAGATTCAAGTCACCTAGCTTGGTTTTCGCTTCATCGTTTTGTTTCAGCTCGGTGGCGGGCTTGAGCTGTGCGCCTGGCTTCGGTGCTTCCTGTTGCAACGGCGCAGCGGGCTTGATTTCGAGTTCCAACTTCCCGGTCGCGAGCTTGCTCAGAGCGGGGTCAAGCTTGATGGACCCCGACGACGAGTTTCCAAGAACCTTCTCGTACTGAACCTGAAACTTCCCGGTTCCAAAGATGTAGGGATACTTGGGTATGCCTTCTTCGCTTCCCGTTCCGAGGTAAAGCTTCAATTCGTAAAGCTCGATCTCCTTCCCGGCTGCCAGTTTCACTTCGACCGGACTGTGTTCACCGAATGCGTCGACTCTTCCGAGTTGCTTCAGCTCCCCCTTTTCATTGAACACGGTGGGTGGCTGCTCAACAAAGAATTGGCGGAGGTGCTGGAATTTGACTTCCTCCTGGCCAACGTTGCGGACTCGGACGACAAGCGTGGCCCATTCGCCATGGGTGTAGGCCCGCTTCTCGTTCGCTTTGAAGCCCAAGCCCGCTTGCAGGCCGCCGACTTCCTGGCCCCAGGCGGTGAAGGGTTCCTTCACTTCCAGTTCCAGCTTTCCGGTGGTGAGTTTCATTCCCAGCAAGTCGGGACGAACCTCGCCCACAACACTCGTGACCGGATACTGAATCTGGAATTTTCCAGTGCCGTAGATGGTCCAGGCCGCATCTTTCGAACGATCCGTCGCTGGTCGAAGGTCGAGTTTCAACTGGACCAAATCAACCTCCTTCCCCGGTGCGACAGATTTCAACAGCACTTTCCCGAAGACAGACATCGCCTTGATGGTGACGGCCTTGCCACTCGCGTCGGTGATGAGCGGAGGGTTCTTCAAGAAATGCTCGTCACCGTCACGATACGGCACTTGTACTTTTCCGTTGTTGCGAAGTCGGAGGATGAGAGTCGCGCTTTCCCCGACCTCGTAGACACGTTGCTCGCTAAGTCGAGCGCCGATCTGTACGCCGTTGACCTCCTCGCCCCAGGCGGTGAAGGGTTTCTTCTCCGTCGTTTTCGGCGCTTCAGAAGTTGGCTGAGCTGTGACGGCGGCGGCCAGTGTGAACTCAAGCTCCTCATTCACGAGTTCTCCCGTCCATTCTCCTTCGTGTGCAAAGTCGGGGCGGGCGTCGTTCCATTTGCAGCGTAGTTTGTATTTGCCGGGCGGGAGGTGAAACGCAGCCACATCGCGTTCCGAGACGCCGCGCTTCTCAGGATCGAAGCGCAAGGTAAAGGACTTCACTCGGGCGGTATGAAACGCCGGCAACAAGAGTCGGTCCAATACCAGAAGTCGATCAATTTCGATTTGCGCGAACTCGGCGCGGTATTCTTTGCCATCCTTGTCGATCGCCACCACAGAAAGACCATTGTCGGTCCTGGGCGTCTGCGTGAATTTCAAGTCGCTCCCGCCGAGATTGCGAATCACCAGGTCCACTCTCACTTGGCCGCCGATGTTCCATTTCGCATCTTTAGCCACGCGTAAGCCGATCTCCAGCGGGCGTTCCCCGTTCCATGCGACATCGCCCATCAGTTCTCCGCCCGGACGTTTCGCGTCCTCTTCGCGGAACTTCTGGCAATGGATGCCGGTCTTGGTGTAGTCCTCGTCCGGGAGCTTCGGCAATTTCGGAGTGCCTGACGCGGTTGGCTTGGCCGGTACGTTCGTGCCGGTCTTCGAGTCGGGCGTTGCTGCCGGAGCGGCTGGCTTCTCGAAAATCTCCGCCTGCTGTGCGGCGGAGATTTCGTGGATGTCGAGGATGCGTTTCACTTCGTCGCGGAACTCGGCGGGGAGATCGTTCGCGGGTATGTCGGTGACATTTCGCGGTTTGCTGTAGTCGATCTTCCGCACCGTGCCTTTGCTCAGCAGGTAAAAGAAGTCTGAATCGGGACGGCAGACGATGGCCCATGTGCCCCAGCCGTCGGGGACTTCGAGCTTGTGAGGGTCCGGCGGGCGGGCTCCAGTGAATTCAGTCGCCTCGAACAAAAGCTGAGCATCATTCGTCCGGCGATCGCCGACCTGCCTTCCAACGATTTTCAGCGTGGCATCGCCTCTGTGAGCCGTCGCACTGGGCAGCGGATACTCGCCGGGTCCGAGCACGACGCGCGGTTGCTTGTCGGCGTTCGGGTCGGCTTCACCGATGTTGAACCATGCTCTGGCGGGCGCGAGCGAGCCGGCGAAGGACACGATGCCGGGACGCTGTGCGAGTTTCTCCGCGAACGCGGCGAGTGATTTCTCGTCGCTCACTTTGCCAAATCCATCCCGCTCTTCGTCGCTGGGAGCGCTGTCGAACAGCTCGCGCAGGGCGCGCTCCAACATCCGGGCTCGTTCGGTGGCTGCGGCGGGCAGCGGGAGCTCGCGAGCGAAGCGGGCCTTGATGAAACCGGGCCACCAGTTGGGACCGTCGTCAAAGGGGCGGTCTTCGCGCCTGCCGACTTCACTGCCATCGAACGGAACCGGCTTGTGCGTGAGCGGCACTCTGTCGCCGGGCTTGGCCATCACGTTCCAGCCGACGCGCGGCCCGGCCCAAGGCCCGTGGCCCGCATCTTTCCCAAAGCCGATGCCGGGCGCGGGAATGACGACGTAGTCCCCGGGCGCGAGCCGGTGAGTGACGAGGCTCGACAGCGTCGTCCACTCGATGCCATGGATCTCGATCGGCTTCTGATCCTTGTCCACGGCGGTGACGCTGCCCTGATACCACGTTGGCACGCGGAGCACGACGGGCTTGTCGCCGGAGTTGTGAACGAGCAGCCGCCCTTTCAAAGCCGTGCCGAGCCTGACGGGGGAGAGATACCCCTCTTCGATCGATAGCGCCAAGAGGGGGGCGCGCGGCTGCAGATCCCACGCGATGCGCAGGCCGCTCGCGTCGGCCTTGCCCCACAGCCATACCTTGTCCGCGAGTTCTTTCGGCAGGGGCTTGCCCGTGACGATGACGCGGTCGTACTCGTCACCCGTGACCATGCTGAGCGGCGAATCCTGAATCGCCGCGATCTCATCGAGCAGCGCGATCGCATCGGCCGGCTTCCAGTCGCGAGTGCCATCGAGACGCGGGAGCAGGGCGTTGAGCGTCGGCACGGTTTTCCAAGTCGGGTTGTACCGCATGAAACGCCGCACGCCCCCCGCGAGTTCGCCGACGAGCCCTCCAGGGATGTCGCCGTTCCCCCGCGCGTGGCGCTGCCAGATTTCGTAAAGCGAGCGGGCGTCCTTGTGCATCGGAGCCGGCGCGGCTGCCACGTCTGCGGAGCCGCGCGTCTGGCCGGTGACGACCTTGCCCGTCCACGCGCCTTCGGGGGCTTTCGCGATCTCCATCTCAACGATGGCGTGGAAGCGACCAAGCTTGCTGAGATCGCTTTCGATGGCTGAGCTTAAGATCGTGCCGGCTTTGTCGCGCTCCTCGTTCGTGAACAGGCGGAGCACGCCGCACTGGCCAGGCTGCAGCTTCCAGTCCGCCGCCGACACTGTCGGATCGGAAATCCCCTGCACGATGCTCTCTCCTTCGCGGATGAGCAGTCTCCGCGGGTTGGGAGCTGCATCGCTCGTGAGGAAATGAATCTCTTTCTCCGCCACATTTTGCACGACGAGTTCGAAATGCGGCTTCTTGCCGAGAGCAGGTTCGTCGAATGACGGAGGCCACGCGAGCGCCATGCGGAGGCCGTTCACCGGCTCGCCCCACTTCAGTTTCTGCTCCGTAGCAGGCTTGAGCTGCGCGCCTTGCTTCGGCTTTTCCTTCGCCACCGCCGCCGTTACGCGGAACTTCGTCTCACCGCCGGCCAATTCACCCGCGAAGTGCATGGCTCCGGCTCGTGTCTGCATGCTCTTGGTGAGTCTCGCCAGAACATCGGGTGTGTTGTCGGCGACGAACGCTGCGATTTCCTTGGCGGTTGGCGCGGTGCCCGTGAGATCCTCCATCACACGACGAAGCAACTGCTCGCGGTCCGCCGCGGCGGCAGGCATCGGGCTCTCCTGCATGACACGCGCGGCGATGATTTCCTGCCACGCGGAGTCTGAGTCCTGTGGGCCTTCGTTCTTCCTCCAGCGCACGAGGAAGGAGAGCCGCAATCTCCCCGGCGTGCATGTCACGGCGTCCCCTTCCTTCGCTTCGATCCAGCAGCCGACTCGATCGTTGTTCGCCTCCGACGCTGTCTCGTGCGAACCGACACCGACTGGTGCGCCTTCCGCTTCGGCATACTCGCCCGGAGCGAGGCGGATCACCTTGCGTGTGCGAATGCCGAAGCCTCCGTCCGTCCAGACATCGATGTCGTCGCCGTTCGCGTCCATCGCCTCGTGCCCGTCGGCGAAAAACCAGTAAGCCGCCGCGAAGCAGACGGGAGCCTTCCCGGTGTTGTGGAACAGCACACGCGATTTCATCACGCTGCCGAGCGAATGCGTCTCTGCACGCGGCTCCAACAGCCACGCGGTGCGCAAGCCATTCTCCGCAGGTTGGCCCCACGGGGCGTTTTTGAGTTCGATCGGGAGTGGTTTGCCGGAATGAATCTGGCGCTCCTTGTTCGTCCGCACGTCCGATCCCGCTCGCGCGGGAAGAATAACGGCGATCTCATCCAGCAGTGCCACGGCCTCGGCAGGAGTCCAATCGCGCGTGGCATCACATTTTTTGAGCACAGCCTCGCACTTGGCGGCAGCTTCTGAGCCTGGATTCAAATCCATAATTGTTTTCAAAGATGCCGCCATTTCACCGATGCGGCCACCTGGAATCTTGCCATCGCGACGAGCACTCGTTTTCCACATCTCGAAGAGGGCTCTGGAATCGTCGTCCTTCGGCTCGACTTGCACGGCAGTGGCCTCCGGTTTCGGTTCGACTGGCTGGGCCGCGCGGAGCATCGCGATGGGCACAGCGATGCCAACCGCAATGGCCAGAGCAATTCCAGCAAGGGCCACCGACACACCGCGACGATTGAGATTCTTACCGAGCACGGCGGCGAGGCGGCCTTCGAGTGACGACTGGCGGGCCATCGCGAGCCCGCAGGATTGTGTCCAGCGAGCGGGCGTGTTGAAACCGGCCGAAAGCCGGGTCCGCATGCCACGGGGGCATG
>CAYSHJ010000518.1:0-1800 GCA_964430385.1 uncultured Planctomycetaceae bacterium | reverse complement strand
ACCCTCCACACGCGTGCTGGTGGACTCCGTGGATCTGCACTTTCTTCGTACCGGTCGACGACTTTTCGGAGACGACGCAGCGAGTGGCGGAAGACTACTGGATGACGACTTTGGTGCCCAAATGATCGGCGAATTGAACTGCTATGCGGCCGCTGACCTCGTGCTGACGGTTTCCGCCAAAGAAGCCAGCAAACTGGAAGATCTACTCGGTCAACGCACCCCGGTGGCTTGCGCGCCGGACTGCGAGGAACTGCCGGCCTCGCCTGTTCCTTTTGCCGATCGTCGCGGCATGCTCACCGTCGGCAGCTATCAACATCCGCCGAACGTCCAGGCGGTTGAGTACCTGTGTCGTGAAATTCTGCCGCTGGTCTCTCCCGAGTTGTTGGCGGAACATCCCGTCTACGTTGTCGGCAATGCGCTCGATGAGCGTGTTCGCCGCTATGGGACGAACTTGCCGAATGTTCGGATGGTCGGCTGGGTTCCCACGGTGACCGGATACTTTGAGCGATCGCGGATTTCTGTCGTTCCACTCCGCTACGGTGCGGGAACAAAACGGAAGATGGTGCAAGCGCTCATGTCAGGAACTCCAACGGTCTCCACCAGCATCGGTGCCGAGGGGATGAATCTGCGACA
This sequence comes from uncultured Planctomycetaceae bacterium, assembly GCA_964430385.1. GTDB lineage: Bacteria > Planctomycetota > Planctomycetia > Planctomycetales > Planctomycetaceae > CAYSHJ01. The sequence continues at coordinate 1,167 of CAYSHJ010000518.1, read as the reverse complement.
CGAGGAGCACGTCCTGGTGGCCGATACGCCCCAGGCTTTCGCCGATTCCATTGCGCGATTGATTTCCGACGAGGCGTTGTGGAGTAAACTGGCACGCAACGGGCGAGCGCACGTCCTGCAAGGACATAGCCGAGATTTTGCGAAAGCTCGATTTCTGGAAGCCGTGGATTCGGTTTTGCAACAACGACCAAAGGCGTCCCTGCTCTCGGACGACGGACGTGACCGCTACAACCAGCGTCTGCTCTATCAGGACAGTCTCAACCGCAACGAAAGACCGGTACCACTTCGTGCCAAAGAGGACAGCCGGCAACTGTTGAATCGAATACAGAAGATGCTGAGGGAGGTTGTCCCCCTAGATGCCAAATTGCTTGTCATCAGTAAGGGAGACGATGAACTTCTGGCGGGTCACTGTGGGCACACGTCGCACTTTCCACAGGCGGATGACGGACGTTACGCCGGTTACCATCCCGGCGACAGCGGCGAGGCGATTCGGCATTTGGAACGGCTGCGACAGGATGGGGCGGAATTCCTACTCATTCCGGTGCCAAGCTTCTGGTGGCTGGAGTTTTACCGAGAGTTCGCCGCACATCTCCAGCGCTATCGTCTTGTCAGCGAGCGTCAGAACGCGGGCTTTGTTTTCGACCTGCGCGAAGTGAAAAGTGGCAGCTCGGCTGACGATAGTGGTCGAGGCGCCGCAATGCCCGACGTTGGCATGCTGAGACAGCCGAGTACAAGCGATTCCGCATTGTCACCGGCGATCCGCGTGACTGGCCGCGAGTATGGCGAAGAATTTGACCATGTCGCATCCAATGATGCGACCGCCCGGTTAATTGCGTTCTATCTGCCGCAGTTTCATCCCATCCCCGAGAACGACGAGTGGTGGGGCGAGGGGTTTACCGAGTGGACCAACGTGGCCAAAGCGCAGCCGCAGTTTCCGGGACATCACCAGCCACGCCTGCCGACCGACCTGGGTTATTACGATCTCCGACTTTCGGAAACGCGCGCGGCACAAGCTGAATTAGCCCGCGCTTACGGTATCCACGGCTTCTGCTATTACCATTACTGGTTCCACGGCAAGCGGCTGCTTGAGCACCCTTTCAACGAGGTGCTCGTGTCGGGCGAGCCTGACTTCCCGTTCTGTCTATGTTGGGCTAATGAGCCGTGGTC
>CAYSHJ010000517.1:0-2982 GCA_964430385.1 uncultured Planctomycetaceae bacterium | reverse complement strand
ATCATTTCGATCATTTCCTGCTAATTATGCCCGCCACTGTCGGACATGGAGTTTGGTTTGCCAGCCGCATCCTCCAGAACATCCTGGCCGCATTTCGTGCAGAGCGTGGAGGAACGTGTCATCTGAAACGATTTGACTCGTGTGTTGTGGCCACAGTGCGGACAGACCTTCGAAACGCGAGGACCGGTCGATGAGACGGCAACCAGATAAATCATGGCCGGCAGATACGGGCAAAAGAAAAACATCCCATAGAGACTCCCGCTACGATAAGCCGATGGCTGCAATCCGGCGATGATCATCGGGACCATGAACAGCAACGGCAGTGCGGCAGCCACACGCGCGGCACCTCGACACTTCCAGAGCACTACGCATTGCAGCGGCACATAGGTGATGCCGAGAAATCCCACCGTCCACAGCATTTGCTTCCACATCCAAGGTTCCATGTGCGTCTCCCCTCTTTTGAGTGGTGATTCGGCCGATCGTCCGAATCAATGGCCACCTGAAGTCTCCGCCTCGTGTTGGTCCGAGGCATCCGGTTGCGGCACAACTTCACCACAGCGCCGCTTGACGATCATGGCCGCCACGATCCCGGCGATCGCGCCCGTCACGATTCCGAAATAGGGAATCATGATCGCTCCGGTCCCATCGTTGTTGGCGGGAGTGATCGCGCGCAGGACCGGCGTGAGGACAATGGTGAGGACGAAGCTCACCAATGGAGTCGCAATCCACGTCAACACAAACGCGATGAGAGGCGTGCGAACTCGCGTCCCCAGCCAAGCGGCAATCGCGCACGGAGCGACGATGAACAGCGGAAAACCAATGAGGAAGCCCATCGTTGACCCTTTCACATTTCGGTTGGTCTCACCAGGCAGAACGCCAATAGAAACTACGGGAGACATCAGGAGACCCCATCGCGATCTAAAACCCAATGACGATGTGGCCCACGACGAGCCAGAAGAAAATCGTGCCGAACAATCCCACGGCGATGCCGCACAGGCTCCCCGCCACGATTCCGACGACGGCTTTTGAGGTGATGTCCGTCCGTCGGATGAGCAGCAGGGACGCCAGCCCGGCGACGACGGCCAGAGCCTCACCGGCCCACAGCACATAGAGACCGGCTCGCGGCAGAAAGCCAGCCAGCAGACCTCGTGGCGTTTGGGCGAAGGGAGAGATCTGATTCACCAATTGACCGATGAGAAACACGAGCCCGCATCCAAAGGCCAAGCCGAGCGAAGCCCAAGTCGCTTTGACAGCTCGCGATCGCGGTGGTTGAGTTGGTGAAGTCATGCGAAAGTTCTCATTCTGAGTTGGGCAGGAACGCTGTCAGGTTGAGTTGGTTAGCCGGAATCTCTGCGTCGATAATCAATCCACATCAGAACGAATCCCAACACGGCTGCGGCCACTCCGTACGCAATAAAGCCGCCGTCGCCATACCTGAGTGCCAGATCGAATCCAAGTGGCTCGCGCGGTTGTTGCTTCAGGTGACTCACCGTCGTCATTGTGGTGAACACGATGCCGAGATTCATCAAGACCACTCCGACATAATGTGGCAGCCCAAATTTCTTGCGCTGCGCTGCGGTGCAGGCGTGTTGTGATCGCTGGATTTGTTCTCTGGTTCAGCCATGACAGCACTCTCTTTCGACCGTATGAGATCCTCAGTGAAGACCCCTTCCGGCTTGCCCGGATGGTGAAAAAGACGGAGAGCTAACAAGCGAGAACCCACCAATGGTTTCCAACTCTGCCGTTCCTCCGCCGAAGGCGGCGGAACGGCAGAGTTGGAGGGCGTGGCGACGACATGAACTAGCCCACCATCTGCTTCACCAACGGCACGAGGCCGTTGGGGTCTCAAGAACAACACTCGAACTACTTGCTTTGCCGTTTGTTTTTGCCGCTCATTTCAAAGACCGTGTTCCCTTGGCGGTCGGTCACGACGATTGACCAGGGATGTTCGTCGGCGTTGAGAAAGACGTCCTTATTGACCGTGGTGTTGCCGTTGGCCGCGTCGCGGGAAGTCCAGGTCATGGTCCGCGTGGCGGCGTCCCACTTGCCCGTGGCTTCGCCTGTGAAACCGTCGGAATTGAATTGCCACTGCCGATAGACCATCTGCTTGGCGTCGAACGTCATGAGCCAGGTGCCGCTAAGTTCCGGGTTGTCGGCATCCGCGGCAACTTTCCACGTCTGTTGAAGGTAGCGGCCGTTGACGATCCACTCGGCGTGACTCGAACCGGCTCGCACGGCCGGCTTGTCGATCCGCGCGGCCCAATTGCCGGCCCAATGGCTCAACGTCGCCAATTCGGGAATGTCTTTCGACGGACCCGGCTCAGCAGCGACGACGAAGCCGAGCGATGCGAACGCAAGAAGGAAGGCTGGCAGGAAAATGGGACGCATGTTGATTGCTCCTTGGTCATGGGGTTTCGGTCACTTCTTCCGCCGCTTGTCCTGGGTCGTGTCCAGCAACACGCGGCCTTGTTCGTCTTTGATGAGGGCTTGGTTGTCGAACGTGTCGTCGTTGATCCAGCGATTGAAACCGGTGCCGATCCAGCCGGCGGGCATGTCGATCGAACGAAAATGGAAACCTCGCGAGGCGGCATCCCAGGTGAGTCGCCATTGGCCGCTGGAACCATCCGCGTTGAAGAACCAAAAGCGGTTCGACTTCTCGGACGGCTCGTAGTTGGCCAGCCAGATCGAGGTGACTTCGCCTTTGTCGTTGAACGCGCGAGTCATCAGGAATCGGCCGCCGAGAATCCAAGTGCTCTTTTCGGAGAAAGTTTCTTCGCGTTGTTGCGGATTCCAAACCGACGGTTTGTGCGTCGCGCGAATCGTCCACTCGCCGGCGAACTTGTTGAGCAACGATAGCTCGGCCGGTTCGGCGACCGGTGCATTGGCGACCGGGACATCCACTTTGGCCGTCGCCGCTTGGCGAGTCGCCGTCCAACGCCCGGCCTCTTTGATGCTCATCAGGAACGGTTGCCGCATCGTCGC
>CAYSHJ010000516.1:0-5001 GCA_964430385.1 uncultured Planctomycetaceae bacterium | reverse complement strand
GCGGCCACGTCAGTGACCCGACCGGGCCGCTCCCTAACGGTCGCGGTACGGATTCGTCTCGCGCTTCCGCGAGCGATGTGCGATCGCCGCGTGCGTTCTATGCGGAGGCGTTTCGGCAGAGCGAAGGGAGCAGCGCGTTCCTCAACTCGCGGCGGCTGTACGCCGAGTTGGTCGGCATTCAGACCAACCTCTACAAGAACTTCATCGTCCGCTCGTGGAGCCTGCTGGCCGATCAAGGCATCGTCGGCCTGCTGCATCCCGAAGGGCCGTATGACGACGCCAAAGGCGGGGCGTTTCGCGCCGCTTTATATCCACGCCTTCGCGGACACTATCATCACAAAAACGAATTGCAGCTTTTTCGTGATGTGGATCACCACAACGACTACAGCATCAATATCTACGGCGGTTCACGCGAGGTTTGCTTTTCCAACATGGCAAACCTGTTTCATCCTCAAACAATCAATGCAAGCTTGTCGCACGACCGGCGACACGATCCAGTACCTGGTATCAAGACGGACGATGGTGATTGGAACATTCGCCCTCATTCGCATCGCGTTGTGAGGATCACTGACAAAGAGCTAGAACTCTTTTCCCGGCTACTTGAGGAGAGCGGCACTCCGATGCGACATGCTCGACTTCCCCAGGTGCATGCCCACGATATTCTCGCAGTCTTAGAACGAATTACGTCTACGCGGCGGCGGTTGATCGACATCTCGGGAGCGTATTTTCCAACGGTGATGTTTGACGAAGCCGGCGCTCAAGACGGTGGCGTCGTGACACGGCAGGATGCGCCGTCATATCAGCCGACAAGTACAGAGGACTGGGTGCTCTCGGGGCCGCATTTCTTCGTGGGCACACCATTCGCCAAAACAGCGCGCTCGTCCTGCACTCACAGCAATGCATACGACGAGATCGACTTCTCGGAGATGGGTGAAAACTTTTTACCACGAGCCGTATATCGCCCCGGCGACATTCATCACATTCGCCGACAGTTCGAGGCGGCAATCCCGGAATGGTCAAATCAGCGATTGCGCATCACTGAACGCTACAAGCACGTCAATCGCAAGATGATCAATTTAACTGCGGAACGCTCGCTTGGTTCTGCGATATTTCCGCCGGGCGTGACGCATATCGACGCTTGCTTTAGTTTGACATTTCTTGATCTACGCCAGCTTGTCTCCTTCAACGCCACCACAGCTTCGTTGCCTTGTGATTTTCTTCTGCGAGCAACTGCCAAACTGAATTGTCGGCACGACACGATGCGAATGCTCCCGTTGCTCGATGGGCCGCTCGTTATGCCGTTGATCGCTCGCGGCTTGCGACTGAACTGCCTGACGCGGGCCTACGCGGACCTCTGGACGAGCGTGGCGGACGAGTCAATTCGCGAGGAACGATGGACGTGGGAGGAGGGGCGAGGGGTGAGGGGCGATGGGCGAGAGAAGGCAGGCAAAGACATTGCTTCCTCTTCGTCCCTCGCCCCTCGCCCCTCACCCCTCGCCCCTCAGCCGCCCCTCGAACTCCCGTGGCAGGAACTCAACCCGCGTGAGTGGACGTGGCACACGCCGCTGCGGAGCGATCTGGCTCGGCGGCAGGCGCTGGTGGAGATCGACGTGCTGGTGGCTCTGGCGCTGGGCCTGACGGTCGAGGAACTGCTGACGATCTACCGCGTGCAGTTCCCGGTGCTGCGGCAATACGAACTGGTGGACGAGTACGACGCCCACGGCCGGCACCTCCCCAACACCACTCGCAAAAACCCCGGCGGCACCGAATTCCGCACCGCCCTGGAAGCCTGGAAATCCCCAGGCCACTCCATCACTGATCCCAACGCCCCACCCCTCACCGTCACCTGGCAAATCGACGACAACCGCCAAACCGTCACCAAGACGTTCTACCCCCCGTTCGAACGAGTCGACCGCGAAGCCGACTACCACCGCGCCTTCGAAGTCTTCGGGAAACGCTTCGGCGTGCCGGGTTAAGAGGGATGAGAGCGGGCAGCAATGACGGCAGGACCGTCAGCAAGTGGCACGCGAAGACAGCGGATGACTGCCGTCGCATTGCTTTTCCTCTGGTCGCGCCGCAGAATCGTTAGCGTCGATTGTGTCAAGATGAGCTGCTCGTTTTGTGTCGTCTGAAACGGTCGTTGGCCTCTCAGCGTGAAACAGCTAGGTTCCGCCCCTCACGCCGAAGGATGCTGGGTGATAGGTTGATCCTCGGCAAGATATCCCAGTCGGGTCGTATTTCATGACGTCAGTGTCGGTCACAACTCAAGATTTCTTGGTCGCCCGCGTGCAAGTGGTGGCGTTCCCGACCGAACGCAATTTGCATCCGACCAAGCTGATTGCGACTCTGCTCACGAAGTATGCCGACCGCTTCGACGGCGAACTCCAAGCCCTGCCGTTGCCTCAAGAGATCCCGGCGGAAGTGCCGCGTGTGATCTTGCAGAGCAATGATCAACGATTCCGATTCGAGATTGGTCTTGGCCGCCTGAGTTCTCAATGGCAACGGCTCGACGACGAGACTACCGATTTTCAGGCAATCGTTACCGAGTGCGTCAGCGTACTTGAGCACTGTGTCACAGAGTTGACTCCACGGATCGGCCGTCTGGCCTTGGTCATTTCGCGTGTCTGCCCGTGTGAGGCTCCCGCGCAGGCTCTGGTCCAGCGGTTCTGCCGCGAAGAAACTCAGCAAGCGCCATTCAATCGGTCATCGAATTTTGAGATTCACAATCACAAAGAGTACGACCTGCCCGGAATCGAACCCAAGCTGACGATCAACAGTTGGGTCCGCTGCAAGACCGCGCGACTGACCAAGGAGGATCGCCCCGCCATCTTGGTCGACCAAGACTTGAACACACGGGCCGAAGAAAACGAACAACGACAGTTCACGGCGGGACAACTCCGTGCGTACTTCCAAGTCGTGACTGGCGAAGCCGATGACATCCTCCGTAAATACTTCCCTGGATAACCAACATGCAGACCACCCTTCGTAACACCAAAAGCCTTGCGGTCGGCTCGGCCAGCCATCTGGAGATTGAGGTGGCTTCGGCGATGGCCGCGAAGTCTCAAAAGAGCCCGATTCGTTCAGCAGATGAACTCTCGACGCCCGAGATTCCGGAATCCGTGCTTCGGCTTGTGAGGGCCGAGGTGAAGGAATTGTCTGGATTGCTTGAGCAACTGAGCGAACTCAGGCAGGCCGAACCGACCGACGACTATGGCATCTTGCGACTCGATGAAGCGGCGTTCGAGCGCGCTCGTGAATTGCTGACCGATGCGACCATTGTCTTGGCAAGTACCTATCAGGCGAAGATGCCCTACGGCTGCGCATCCACGGACTCGGAAGGTGGATTGTGCATTGATTGGCTGCGGTCGGATCGCGCGGTGAATTTGGTGATCCCCGCATCGCATCAGAAGCCCGCCTATTTCTATCACGAACTCGGGCCAGATCACGCGATGGAATACGAAGTCACTCCCGAGCGGTTGGCAACTTGGTTGCGAATCATCAACGACTGATCACTCGCGAAATCAGGTTCCCCACGCATGACTTCGGAGCCAAACTCGACGTCGGATTACCCACAGTTGCCGTGCGACACGATCGTGTTGCGCGCGATGCTGCGGCGGAATTTGGTCGATCTAAAAAACCAGTCAGTTGCGCCCAATGCGTTCATTCGCCGTGATGCACCGGCCGATCCCGATGGTCTGTCCGTCGGCGTTTTCTGCCAAGTGGCCGAATATCTGAAAGGCTTCCGAGAGACGTTTGGCGCGGCAACCCTTCATGTGGGACATATTCGCGACGAAGGAGTGGATGTGATTCAGGACGGCCCGACCCATGCCTGCATCGAAGGCGTCCCCTATCCGGCCGACGACCCGGAACGTGCAAGGCAATTGGCGAACGCCCTCGCCAGAAAAGCGCGACTCTTGCCAACAACGACTGCACCGGCGATTTGAATCGTTCCTTGGTCGACAACGGCCTACGAGATCAGACGAAAGCCCGTACGCAGGACAATCCGACGGCATCACGTTTAGACTGGCAGCGTTGTCTGACGTACCGCTGCGAGCTGACTACATGCTGCCTGTCCACCTTGCCGAGAACATTCGCCAGCAGGTGCTCTTCTACCTGCAATCGACGTTCGACTTTCGCGATCGCGAAGTGGATGCGGCGTTCCTGCGTTTTTTGGAAGACCCGGAGAGCGGGTTGTTCAAAGGCGCGTGGGTGCAGCTCAAGCGGCCGTTCCGGCCGGCGAGTGAGAAGGACTTGATCCCGCTCGACGTGCGGCCGAAGTTCCTGGCGTTCAAACATCAGATTCGTGCGTGGCAGAAACTCTCAAGTCGCAACCAAAAACCTCGGCCCGCGATTGTCACGACGGGGACTGGCTCCGGCAAAACGGAGTGCTTCCTGTTTCCGATCCTCGATCACTGCCTGCGAGCCAAGCAAGCGGGACAGAAAGGGATCAAGGCGATCATCCTCTATCCGATGAATGCCTTGGCCTCGGATCAGGAGAAGCGGTTCGCAAAGACGGTGCATGAGTTTGCCGAACTGCGTGAGGCCGGTATTCGCGTCGGCAACTACACCGGACGCTACGACCCGGCCGATCCGGGTGCCAGCGCGAGCAGCGGAACGCTCGGCATGGGGCCGGATCACGGCATCAGCAATCACGAAGTCCAACAGGCCGATCCGCCCGACATCCTGCTGACCAACTACAAGATGCTCGACTACCTGTTGATCCGCCCGCAGGACCAGCGGTTGTGGCGGTTCAATGGAGACGAGAGCGGAGAGCCGAGTGACGGTCAGACCGGGAAACGAGTCGCGAAATGGAAGCAGCCGTTGCAGTATCTGGTGCTCGACGAGTTGCACACCTACGACGGCAACGCCGTTAAGTATTTTGAAACGATAAAATCAGGGGTTTACATAAATTTGGAAACATGAAAAAAGCCAGACTCCGCGTTGAACCAAACTGAAAACGCTTCAGCTTGAAAGGAGTCTGGCTGTGAGGAAACAAGTCAA
>CAYSHJ010000515.1:0-8239 GCA_964430385.1 uncultured Planctomycetaceae bacterium | reverse complement strand
GGCGCACACCGCCGTTGTGGGGAGTACGTGATTCGGCACCGTATCTGCACGACGGCCGTGCGCGCACGCTCGAACAGACCATCGCGTTACACGGCGGTGAAAGCGCCAAGTCGGCTCAGAGGTTCTTCGCCTTGTCCCCGGCGGAACGATTTCAAGTCGTGACGTTCTTGAAATCGCTCGTCGCGCCGGACCAAGTCGCTTCCGCTCAATGAATCCGACGCGTCATAGTTCGTAGCCGAATTCGTGAGAATTTGGATCGGATCATCGACCGTCCGAACTCTCACGAGTTCGGCTACATTTCGCGCGATCACTTCCAGATTCACTTCCAAGAGGATTCGAGCCATGGCCGCCTCGGTGTTTTCGTTCGCGGGATTGCTGTTGTTGTTGTTTGGTGGAGCGTTTAGTGGTTTGCCGCTGGCCATTCCGCCGGGTGAATTCGATCCCGTGATGGCGCGCGTGGCTCCGCAGGAGTGTTTGTTTTACGTCGGCTGGTCCGGTACGGCAGAGCCTTCGGTAAAGAGTCCGAATCGTACCGAACAACTGCTGGCCGATCCCGATGTGCGGCGGTTCGTGGACGAACTGAGCCGCCGCTTGAAGGACGCGGTCCAGCAAGGCACTGGCCGCGGCGAACAAGGCCGTAAGCTCGGCGAGGCGCTGCCGAAACTGACGCACGCGCTGCTGACTCGGCCGGCGGCGTTTTTCGTGGGACGGATCGACGCCAGTCCCGCCGGATTCAACGTGCCGATGGGATTGGTCGTACACGTCGGCGATCGCCAGGCCGAATTGGAAAGCTCGCTGCTTGTGCTGGACGAGCTCCTCACGCGCGGGCAAAGCACGATCGTCAAGGATGGCGAGCACACGTGGCGTCAATGGTCAACGACGACGACTGAAAGCCGCCCGCCTGAAAGCGGCCCGACGCTGCGCTGGGGTTTCGTGGATCACTACTTCGTCGCCGCGTTCGGTCATGAGACCAGCCGCGAGATCGTGAAGCGGATGCGCGGTGACGACGTGCCGAAGTGGTTGACCGCCACGCGGCAACGACTGGTTGTGGAGCGTCTTTCCAACCTGACGTATTTCGATTTGGCGACGATTCAAAACTTGGTCGCCCAGCTTCCGGCCGGTGTCGATATGAAGGCGGCGTTTCAAACGCTCGGACTGAAGAACTTGCAGACGTTGTCCAGCGTGACCGGCCTGGACCAATCGGGCATCGTGAGCCGGACGTGGTTACAGTGGACGGGTCCGCCAACCGGCGTGTTCGCGCCATTCCAAGCAGTGCCGTTGCAGGCGACCGACCTGAAGCCCATCCCGGCAGACGCCAGCATCGCCTTGGCAGCGCGGTTTGACGCCGCCAAGGCGTTCGAGCAGTTCGTGCAAATCCTGCAAAGCTTCGAGCCGCGAGCGGCCAATGAACTGCGCCGCGAACTGGAACAGTCTCGTACCGCGATCGGTTTTCGCGTGAAAGAGGATTTGCTGGATTCGCTGGGGGATGTCTGGCGCGTCTATCATTCGCCGAACGAAGGTGGCGCGCTCTTCACCGGCTGGACGGCGGTCGTGTCTGTACGTGACGCGAAGAAACTTGCACAAGTCGCCAAGACCCTCTCCGAGCGCGCCCGGCAAACGAACGAAGAGTTTCGCACGCGCACTGGACCGCGCTCGCAGTTGCTCAAGCTGGACGATTATCAATTCCAAGGCCAAACGGTCTATTTTCTGAATGTGGTCGGTGACGATATACCGGTCGCTCCGGCGTGGTGTGTGACCGATCGGGAATTGGTCATCTCACTGTTTCCACAGGGAGTCCACGCCTATTTGTCTCGGAAAGGGGACGCCGCTTCACTGGCCGAGCAGCCCGCGGTCGCCGCACAGTTCGCAGGCAAGCAACGGCCGCTGTTCTTCGCGCATTACGATCCGCCGACCGTCTTCAAATCGCTTTACCCGCTGGTGCAAATCTTCGGCAACATCCTGTGTGCTCACCTGCAGCAGGAGGGCATCGACATCAACCTGTCGCTGCTGCCGTCGCAAACCACGATCGCGAAGTATCTGCAACCCGGCTCAACGTCCGTCGTCACCAGCGACGACGGCATGGAGATCGTCAGCCGCCGCACGCTGCCGATCGGTGCAGAGGTCGTGCAACTGGCTCTGCCGGCGATGATCTTCGGCACGCGGTTCTTCTTCGGATTCCGCCAACAGTCGTTCGCGTCCAACCAAATGAGCGTGTTCGACCTGCTGTCACCCCTACGAGCGCAGCAGACGGCATCCAAGAACAACCTGAAGATGATGGGGCTGGCGATGCACAACTTCGCCGACGCCCACAAGGCATTACCGCCCGCGATCACGAAGGATCGGACGGGCAAACCGGGCCTGAGCTGGCGCGTGCATCTGTTGCCGTTTCTCGATCAAGCGCCGCTGTTCAAGCAATTCCATCTCGACGAACCGTGGGACAGCCCGCACAACAAACCGCTGGTCGAACAGATGCCGGCCATCTACACGTCCCCGGGCAGCAAGGCCGAGGCTGGCAAGACTGTGTATCTGACACTGCGTGCGAAAGACACGATCTTTCCAGCCGACAGCGACGGTCTCAGTTTCCGTGACATCACGGATGGCCTCAGCAACACGCTGATGGTCGTGGAGGCCAGCGATGACAAGGCCGTCATCTGGACCAAGCCGGACGACTTGGACTTCGATCCTGAACAGCCGCTGACCGGCCTCACGAGTGCTCGATCCGATGGCTTTCTCGGGCTGATGGCCGACGGCTCCGTACGGTTCTTCAACGATTCATTGCCGGCCGAGACGGTGCGGCGTCTGGCGCTTCGCAACGACGGACAGACCATCTCCCTCGATTGACGATTTGGCGAGACGTCGCCCAACGACGAGTGCAGGCGCTGGCGGTTGTCAAAGGCTTCGATGGACTCGAACAGGCTCGCGCGAGCCTCGCTTCGAGTGGTCGGTCCGATGCCGGCACAAGGCCGGCAGCTACTTTCAAAATCAACCGCGCGATGACTACCATCGACCGACCTTTCACAACTCCAGACCTAAGGGCCAGACGATGAAACGACTTGTTCGACTCGATTTCGTTTGCGCGGCGTTGTCGGCTGCCGCGCTCCTGTCGCTGCTGAGTGCCGCATGGACGATCGCAGCCGAATGGCGGCAGTTCCGTGGGCCGGGCGGTTTGGCAATCAGCGATGAAAAAGGTCTGCCGGTCAAATGGTCGTCGCATGACAGCATTGTCTGGCGAGCGCAGCTTCCCGGGCCGGGAGCCTCCAGCCCAGTGACCTTGGGCCAGCGCGTCTTTGTGACCAGTTACAGCGGATACGGAATCGAGGTCGCGAAGCCCGGCGACATGAACGAGTTGAAGCGGCATCTGCTGTGCCTCGATCGCGGCAACGGCCAAATCGTCTGGCAGAAGCAATTCGATCCAAAACTCTCCGAACACAAATACGAAGGGGAAGGGGCGTACCACGGCTATGCCGCGAGTACGCCGATCACCGATGGCGAGCGGCTGTTCGTTTTCTTTGGCAAGTCGGGCGTGTTTTGTTTCGACCTCGATGGCAACCAGCTTTGGCAGGCCAGCGCCGGCGAGGGGACTCACGGCTGGGGCTCCGGCACGTCGCCGGTGCTGTACAAGAATCTGCTCATCATCAACGGCAGCGTCGAAAGCGGCTCAATGTTCGCGTTCGACAAAATGACCGGCGAGCAAGTCTGGAAGGCGGGCGGAATCGGAGCGGCGTGGAACACGCCCGTGCTGGTCAACGTGCCGAGCGGCGAAACCGAGTTGGTTGTCAGTGTTTCAGATTGGATCATTGGCCTGCACCCGGACACTGGCAAAGAACTGTGGCGCTGTGAAGGTGTGCATCGGTACGTCTGCCCCAGCGTGGTCGCTCACGACGGCGTCGTGTACGCGATCGGCGGCGGACACACGTCTCTGGCCGTTCGCGCGGGCGGAAATGGTGACGTGACCAAGACGCACGTCGTGTGGCGCGAGAACCGCGGCTCCAACGTCTCGTCGCCGATCTATCTCGACGGACACATCTATTGGGCCAGCGAGAGCGGCGGAGTCGTCAATTGCCAAGAGGCCGCGACCGGCCGCACGGTCTACCAGAAGCGGCTGGAACCGGTTTCGGGCTTGATCTACGCCTCGCCGATCCTGGCCGATGGCAAGCTGTATTACGTCTCGCAACGGAACGGCACATACGTGGTCGCCGCGAAGCCCGAGTTCGAACTGCTCGCTCACAACGTCATGGAAGACGACAACAGCCGGACGAACGGTTCGCTCGCCGTCAGCAATGGCCAATTGCTGCTCCGCACGGACCGTTTTCTGTATTGCATCGGCAAGAAGTAACACACTTCTCGCCCGGTCCTCTCTCCCCCTTGGGAGAGGGGAACCAGGAGATCGCCATGAGAGAACTGAAACGGTTTCTGGTGGAACATCAGACACTCACGCGTCGCTATTTCCTCCGCATGAGCGCGGCGAGTTCGGCCACCTTTGCGTTCTGGCCAATGGCCGCCAACGCTGACTCGACGGCACCGGAGTTGGCCAAGGTCATCGAGTCGCTCGAACCGTTCTTCACGACGCAGGAAATGTTCCGCGATGTGTCGCGCGGCAAGCCGCTGCCGCACTCGTTGCCCGACGAGAAGAAGACGGAAGTCGGCCTGACACGCGAGACGTGGAAGCTGGAAGTCATCTCCGATCCTGAAAACCCGGCGAAGCTCGGAAGGGCGATGACCAAAGCGAAAGGCACCGCACTCGAATTCAATGGTTTGGTGCAACTCGGCGAGAAGCACGCGGTGCGGTTCGCGAAGGTCATGACGTGTTTGAACATTGGCTGCCCGCTCGGCATGGGCATCTGGGAAGGCGTACCGCTGCGCGAGGTGATCTGGTTGTCGCAGCCGCGCGAGGATCTACGGCGCGTCTTTTATTACGGCTATCACAATGACGACGAACAGCAGATGTTTCGTAGTTCGTTGCCAATCGGCCGAGTGCTCGAAGACACGCACGACCTGCCACCGGTGATATTGTGCTACAAGCTGAACGGCCAGTGGCTCGACAGCCAGCGCGGCGGACCGGTGCGCGTGGTCGTGCCCGAAGCGTACGGGTTCAAGTCGGTCAAGTGGCTCTCGCACGTTGTGCTTACGAACCTGGCTTACGCAAACGACACGTACATCAGCGGCGGCAACGACGTCGATAGTCCGCTCAAAACGTTCGCAGCGACGTTGTCGGTGCCGAAAGAAGTGAAAGCGGGCGAGCCGATTCCGATCACCGGTTACGCTCAAGTCGGAATCTCTGGACTATCGAAGGTTCAAGTCTGGATTCAATCAAACGCGCAGGAGTGGCCTTCTGGCGACAAGTATTTCGCGACGGCCCCGTGGACCGATGCTGAAATCCTCGCGCCGCCGAAGCACTGGGGCGGCGTTCCCGACGGCAAAGTTCTTGCCAACACGATCGGTTTCGATCCGGCCACAGGCCAGCCGCACACGTGGCCGATGCGACTTGCGAAAGTCCACTGGGCGACGCTGCTCCCCAGCTTGACCGCTGGCGAGTACACGCTCCGCTGCCGAACGATCGACGAGAAGGGCATCGCTCAACCGCTACCGCGTCCGTTCCGCAAGTCCGGCCACAGTGCCATCGAGTCGGTGAGCATCACCGTCAAGGCGTGAGGCACTTGTTCGCGTCCGTGCATCGAAAAAGCGGGTAACGAAGGACTCCCTTCGGTTCCGTAGACCGATGCTCTATCCAATTGAGCTAGGGGTGCGAATGCGACAACGCAGTATGCGTGGCGAACGGAGGGCGAACTTTAGTCCGCGACGGAACAATGTCAAGGAGCTGCGGTCAATGCGAGTGGGGTGAATTTCATACCTTTGATTCTCAACTTCAATCCACGGGCCGCACAGATTGCTTCAAGCGGTGTTGGGGGCATCATTCGGGTGCGACTCGATCAGCAACATCACCGAACTGACGAGCGGTGGATCACCTGCACCAACACCGGCCGCACCAGACCCAACTTGAAGCTGGGCCACCCGTGTACCTGCGCGGCTGCGGCGTGCCGGAGGATTTCATCACCTACGTGCCGTCGCTCAGCGGGACGATGCAGCCGATTCAATACCAATCGTGCTTTATCAGCGATAGCAGCCAGGATGAGGAGTTCGCTCGGCGGCTGCACGAGAAGATGCGTGGCGAAAAGCTGCGGGTCTGGTTCGCTCCGGAAGACATGCAGGGGGGCCAGAAACTCATCGAGCAAATCGACCGGGCCATCCAGGTCAACGACCGCCTGCTGCTGGTGCTGTCCTTTTATTGAGGACCGATTCGTACTAATGTGTCCTTTGAAAAGGGACACATCATGCGGGACGTCATTCGAGAAAAACTTGCCGACGCGGTGACCAGCGAACTGCCGCAACTCACGCGGCGCGATGTGCGACTGCCGCAAGTGCCTCGGAAAGTCCAGTCGATCATCGGCATGCGCCGCAGTGGTAAAACCTGTTTTCTGCATCAATGCCAGTTCGATCGACTGCAAGCCGGAGCGCCGCGTGAATCGCTCGTGTATTTCAACTTCGAGGACGATCGGCTCGCCGGATTGCAGGGGACGCAGATGTCATGGGTGCTCGAAGAGTACTTCCTGAGATTCCCTCAGTTTCGCGATCAGCAGCGAGTCACATTCTTCTTCGACGAACCGCAAGCTGTGCCCGGCTGGGAGCAGTTCATCCGTCGCATGATCGACACCGAAAAGGTCGATGTCTTTGTGAGTGGCTCATCGGCGAAGTTGTTAAGCCGCGAAGTGGCCACGTCTCTGCGCGGCCGGGCCATGGAGACGATCATCTATCCCTTCAGCTTCCGTGAGTGCCTGCGGCATCGCGCAGAAGAGCCGGCTGGCGATGCCGGCTTTCTCACGAAATCCAAACGGTCGACAGTTGAGCGGGCCTTTGCCGACTACCTGCGGACGGGCGGCTTTCCGGAGGCTCAGGGACTCAAAACGCAGGATCGCATTCCGCTGTTGCAGGGATATGTCGATTCGGTCGTGCTGCGTGACGTCATCGAGCGGCACGGGATCCCGAATGTGAACGCGATCCGCGCCCTGACGCGGCAATTGCTCGGCTCGGCCGCGAATCTGGTCAGCGTGCATCGCGTCTTTAACGACCTGAAATCGCAAGGCGTCTCGGTCTCGAAAGACTCACTGCACGCGATGCTCTCACACCTCGAAGACGCGTTCTTGATTCGACTGATCCCCATCGCGACGACCAGCGAGCGACAGCGGCAATCGAATCCACGCAAGGTTTATCCGATCGACTCTGGGCTGATCGCCGCATTCGATCGTACTGGTCGAGCCAATCTGGGCGGTGCGCTGGAGACGGCGGTCCTGATCGAGTTGCAGCGCCGACGCTGCGAGCTGGCCTATGTGCGAACGCCTGACGGTTTTGAAGTGGATTTTCTGGCGACTCCCCTCTCGGGAAAGCCGACGCTCATTCAAGTCTGCGCGGACCTCAGTCAGGCCGACGTTCGGGAGCGAGAATTCCGCGCGTTCGCGTCAGCCCGTGCCGTTCATCGCAAGCTGCCCTGCCTGCTGTTGACGATCTCGAGCACTGATGCCGCCGCCGCTCAACAAGTCGCCCCACCCGGAGTCACCGTGCGGCCTGCCTGGGAATGGATGTTGGAAGGGGGCCATGCGGTCGCGTAGGCACGCGCCAGGCCGAACTCCGCAAGCAACGCCCAGGCCAAAAACTGTTCCCCATCCGGCTGGTGAGCATCGACCGCATCCGCGACTGGAGCTGCTTCGACACCGGCACCGGCAAAGACCTGGCCGTCGAACTCCGCGAATACCACATCCCCGACTTCTCGAACTGGAAAGACCACGACGCCTTCGAGTCCGCCTTCGCCGACCTGCTCCGCGACCTGCGCGCCCAAGCGCAGCAGCCGTCGTGTAGGCGGCTCTCGCCGAGAGCCGCTTTCCGCTCTCGGCGAGAGCGAACTACACTTCAGCCGGCGCAACAGTCGTCAACCGCTGCTCGTAGAACGACCCGACGCGACGATCATAGCCCACCAACGAAGGCGGAATCCCCGATCCAAGTCTCCTGACGAAATAGACCCGCAGAAATAATTCCGTAGCCACGCTCGCCACAGCCTGTTGAATTTCTCGTTGTGAAAATTTTGATTTATTTTTTACCCACGTCCGGTTTTCGCGCGAATGTCGTCAGCTTGGTAGGGGTTCAGTAGGCGAGCAGTTTGGTGGGCGAGTTCGTGGTGGGCAAGGAG
>CAYSHJ010000514.1:0-4244 GCA_964430385.1 uncultured Planctomycetaceae bacterium | reverse complement strand
GCTTCGTCGGACTTGATCGCTCGCAAGATGCCATTGATCGGGTCGGCGAAATTGCGATTAAGCTGATCTTCAAACTGCCCGTGCCGCAGAATCGGAAACAGTTCGGGCACGAGCGAGAGTTCTGACGACCAAGTCTCATCGTCTGCGGAATCCGTCGGCGCTTCCTCTGGTTCCGGCGTCGTGACGGAACACTGCGGATAGTTCGCCGTGATGGGATTGCAGACGAGTGGCGAGAGTTCGTCGGGACATTCAAAGAACAAACCGACTCGCTGCCACGAAGCTCTGTAACCGAAGACGATGGGCCGTCGCAGGTGATTCGCCTGATGAATGGCCGCGAGCGCCTTCTCCATATAACGCGGCCCGCGTTCGTTGGCGGCCGGGGCGGAGAGAAGCTTCAGCACGGCGGCAGCGTACCACGTCTTTTCAAATTGAATGGATCGCCCCAGCAGTTGAGCCATCACTCAATTGTCCAACGGGCTGAAGCGGCGGCAGACCTTCCACCCTGCGTGAATACTGACATTGTTCGTCACCCGGCTCCATTCCCACGCAACAGTTCGGCCGGGTCGCATAGATCCCACAGCGATTGTCTTCGCCCAGAAAATTGCACCTGTGGCCACAATTGAGCAGCACGGCCATGCAGTCCTCGGTGATCTCCTGCACCATTTGGTCCACGCTCTTGCCGGCATGATGTCGATCAGCGTCGATCAGCCGTGGTTCGCGGAGCACGTCGATCTCATCGCATTCGATGAGGAGATGGCCTTTGCAGCAAGCTCCGCAACTGTCGCATTCAAACTTCGGCATGGCCACAGCGTACTCGATCCCCGATCGCGCGCAAGTTGGTGCCCGGGGCAGCAAGAGAAATCAACATGGCGACAGCAGATTAGCTCATCGCAGCCACACACGCCTCATCCTCCGCTTGCCTCAGAGGATGATGGCACGTTGATTTCTGGGACTCGTTGACGACAACGCGCTCAAAGTTGTCTGCGGGAAATCCTGACTCGCACGTTCCGTGCGTCGGCTTCTGAAACCGATGCGCACCAAAGAGCCTGACGTTGGGCAAGACAATCAGTTGGCATCGGCAGTTCCATTACCACCATAGGAATTGCGCGTAACCAGCAGACGAGGCCTAATAGCAAACCGCTCTATGCGACGCCCACCGTGGTTATACCAGTTCGTCGTAGTCGATTCCGAAGGCGTTACAGACTTTGACGAATTTGTCTTCGACGCCGACGACGCTATAGAATAACTGTGCGTACATTCCTTTTACGGCTTCAAGGTACGCGATCAGATCGGCCCGATTTGTAGTCGAAAACAAGCGCTCGGCCATATCGAGTTTGTTCATGTTTGCGTAATCCGGATGGAAAACCCCGAACGTCTTTTTCCAGCTGCGTGGCGGTAGGTAGCCGCCGTTTTCCAAGTATTGAACAAAGGCAATAAGTTTCGCAACGGCCCGCGGTTCTGCGGCGTCGGTCTCCTTCCTTTGATCGCAATATGAATACCAAATGTCTCGCATTCTCTTAATGCGCTCCTGCGTCAAGTTGCGATGCATGCCTCCCTTCGAGTGAGCTTGCGTGTGACAATTCGGACAGAGCGGCGCGAGGTTGTCCGCATCATTGTTTGAAGGGTCGTTGTCAGTGTGATGAACGACAACAAACGGAGTCTGACAAACGCAGCAGCGATTGTTCGATCGCGAGAGTAGCGCAACTAATGTGGACTCAGGGACATCAACACGATTTTTGGGCATGCCGGTCTCCGTGTATGTTTTGCGTGACGCATCGGTTGTCGCCCAATGCGACATGTCCGGAAGTAGCAACAGGAAATCCGCCCGCACCGCGATTTCACTGAGTGATGCCTAGTTTCGCCTTTGCATCCTTCACCATCTCATCGGACCCGAGCCGCATGTCGCGTTCATAGTCCGTCCGGAGCCACAAGTAGAGTCGCTGTGGAACTGTCGGCGAACTCTTTCGGCGATCGTAAAGCTCATCTTGGAGCCGCCGCGATTCTTCGCGAAAATCGTCTGGAGTCAACGTTTCCTTGAGGGCTCGATGCCAAATCGACTCTAGCATCGACTTTGTTCGTTCGGATACCGCAGCCGAGTCATGGTGTTTCTGGCATTCGCGCAATAGTTTGAGAGCCGCAGGAAGAATCGGAAGTATCAGGGAGATCGCGATCTGGCTGGCTTCCCATTTCATATACAAGGCCACTGCACCCGAGACCACGACCATCAACACGATCATCACAATGAAAAAGGCACAGTAATACCGTCTCAACGCGGCATCCCACCGCATATTCGCACGCTGGCACACGAGCCGCCCGTAGTCGATCGGGACTTCGCCAGCGGCGACCGGATACCAGTTCATCAAACGGTCGGTCTTTTCCTTTTTCTTGAACGTCGCCGCGAGATTTATCATCACCTCGGGATCGGGTTTCGCGTGGCAGCGATGCGTATTCCAAGGAATGCCGAACAACTCCGTATCGAACATCTCCTGGATCTTCGCCCCGAGTTCCTGATACCGCTTCACGGCCGGCTCAAGAAAAATCACGTCGATTAGCAGAATCATCCCTGCGTACAAAGCTGCCCAGCCCTTCGCGTCCGGGTAGGCGAATGCGACCGTGGGGCCAATGATCGCCGACGAAAGCGCGAGGAACGACTGCGAGCTTGAGATCGTTTTGACGATGCCGTATGCGCGGCTCGACGCGGCGATCCTGTCGATGGATTCGGGAAGATTTTGGCGCTCTGGAATGTCGTTCAGCATCGGTTAACCATACGCGGGGAAATAGTCGCCGAAGATGATTCGCCATTTGCCGAATGCCGACTCGATCTTGTTGTTCGAGGCGAAGCTGATCGCCTCCGTCGCCTTGTCGTTTGCAGCCGTGAGCCGCGTCGTGACCTCGTCCTTCTTCACTTGTGTGTCCAGGTACGAACCGACGTTTCCGCCGTAACCGGCCGGGTCATTCACTCCGAACAGGATTTTGCTCTTCGCGGCGGTAAAGAAGTATTGAGCGGCGGTCGGATAGTCCGTGATCGCGGTGGACTGAAAAAGCTCGTAAGCTAAAGTTTCAAGATGAAACGACCGCAGTTTCAGGCTGTGGGCACGATTCCAGCATTTCAGCATCTTCACGAGGGGGACAAACTTGTAGTCCCTGGTCGCGTTAAGGGCAGACCACAGCGTGACGTGAGTCGTTGGGTCCGTGGAGATCCAGCGTTTTTGGATCGAATCCGGAATCAGGAATCCTCCGCCCTCGCGGTCGAATCCCGGTACGATATCCACCCAGAAATCAGTGAACCGGATCGTGACTGCTTGGCCGTCACGGCTGATTTCCGAAGTCGGATATCCCTTCGCGAGTGCGCGCTTCACTTTGTCCAGAAGCGACGTGTGTCCGTCCTGGGAGAAATATTTGGCATTCATCACGAGGAAGACGTCGATGTCCGCGTCGGCGAGCGGAGCGATCATCGTGCTTCGCATGTACGACCCGGTCAGAAACGACCGTTCAACGGTCGTCTCCGTGGCCACATGATCCCGGACGTTTTGCTGGCGCGACGACACAGTTCCAGCTTGCAGACTCGAAATCTCCAAGTTCTCTTTGAGCTTCTGGAAGCCCGAAGTGATAGTGGTCGCCATGCGATTGCCTCACAAAACTCTCCCGGCATGGTGACGATAGACTCGACGCTTAGCCGGCTCATTCAGCCGCCGCTCATGAACATTGGACCCGAAGCGGATTCTGTTCGCAAGTCTTAGCAACCGTTGAAGTTTCGACGCTGGCGGTTTCCTGAGTTAGCAGTAAAAAATCTTGTGCATGATCTCGGAAAGATCATAAAGGAAGGTAAGGCCGGGACGTAAGCCATGAAGCTCTTCTCGGAAATCCGCCTGGACCTGGGGTTCGGTGGGGGTGACGAAGGGCCGGATTGCGGCCCGCACAACGGAAGTCCATGCCCGGAATTGAGAGTCCTCAAAACCATTGCGTTTTTCAATCAACGATGCGTGCCAGACGTATCGAGAATCCGGTTTGTTGCGGCATCGCTCAAACCACCTTGTCCACAAAACCGCCTCAGTTGAGTGTGTGCGTTCTCGCATGAGGCGGCTCACCGCCACGTTTCAGGATCGTTCGCCTGCTTCCTCATCCGTTTGGGAGAAGGGACGCGGCGTGATACCCGCGTCAAGCGATCGTCGGAACGATGGTCGGGACTGTGACCCTACCAGACAGTCGCGAGTCGCGTCACTGGCCGAGTGAGACGGACTGGT
>CAYSHJ010000513.1:0-6646 GCA_964430385.1 uncultured Planctomycetaceae bacterium | reverse complement strand
GCTCGTTCAGTTCGAGCCGCGCCGTCGGAAACAGTGTGGGTTGTGGATGCAGCACGAAATTCAGCCGGCACATCCAGTCCGCGGAATTGAGGTACGCGTCGAGTGCTTCGGGACGGACGTCCGTTTGGCCCCGTACCTCGTAGGACAGTTGCTGGCTCTCCAGAATCAGACGCTGTTGTCGCGAATCAAAGGACGATTCGAACTTTGGACGAAGTTGCCGTCGCAATGATTCGATGACGTCTTGCGACGCCTTAGACTGGGTGTCTAATTCTTGGATTTGCTGGCTCAGTCGATCTTCAGCGCCCCGCAGCAAGTGTTTGAGCTCATCGAAGTCGACGCTGGTCCTCAAATTCTTGAATGTGTTGAGCACCCAAATCTGACGCTGCGCCGGCTCCAGGATCGTCACCTCTCCTTCCGAGTAGATGAGGTCGTAGACCTTTCCCGCGTGCCAGATCGTCACACTCCGTGCGACGACGGTCGGCTCGTTGCCCTGTGAAACGTCACTGAAGTCCCACAGACGGTTGTAAACACGGAAATCCTGAGCAACGACATCCGTGCATAATTGACCGAAACACAGGCATACGAGTGTAGCCAGCCACGACCGAAGCATGGGAGCCTCCAGCAGTCGAACTGCTCAGAGTGACGGGAGGGAAATAGCAGCGGGGGAATGCGGACGGGAACGATCCGGAGACAACGGCGGAAGGCAGTTTTGGCGGGAATTGTGAGCGAGATTTGAAGAGTCGAGACCGGAATGGGGAGGCAGGGATTCGAGCGGGGTGTTCAGGCCAAAGGCACGGCAAAGCTGAAATGGATCAGGAGAATGGGGATGGGACGATAGCACCGCCTCGTGTTGCGGGGCAACACGAACTCGCCGGGAGCGAAGATTGGGTGCGTCGAATGATGAAAGCCGTTGAGTGTGTGTGTGCGTCAAAAAAGTAGGTAGGAACGTTGCCAACGATGAAACGCTGCGTAGGTTTTGTGTTTTCCCATTCGTCGTCTCCCTAAATTCGTTGGGACTGTTCGATTCTCGCACTGGCTCAGTCCCAACGAATTTAGGGAGACGACGAATGGAGGGAGTCATGTTTTCGCTTCGCATGAGTTCACGGCAAATTCTCCACCTACTTTTCCTTTTCTGACGCACGCTGGTTGAGTGGTCGCCGGAATCGGGCCGCTTGCGGGGCCTGGGAACGGCGGCTAATCTCCGGTGTCCATCTCGCCCATTGGCGGGCGAACAAGGCGTCACGGCACTCGTTGGATTGTTGCTCACCGATGTCCGATCCGAGTCAACGCGTCGTCATCACCGGCATCGGCTTGACGGCGCCCAACGGCAATTCGCTGCGCGAGTTTCGGGCGAATCTCCTCGCCGGGAAGTCGGGCATCATTCGGTTTGAGACGCGCTATATCGGCGAAGTACTCGCGGGTGTTTGCCACTTCGACCCGTTGACGTATCAAAAACGGAAAGACGTCCGCCGTGGCACGCGAGCTGGCTCGATCGCGATTTATTGTGCGAACGAAGCCGTCGGGAATAGCGGTTTGAATTGGGAAACCGTTCGCAAGGATCGAGTCGGCGTTTTCATCGGCATTACCGAGCATGGCAACGTCGAGACCGAAAACGAGATCTACGAAATCTCAAAATTCAACTATGACACCAGCGTCTGGTCGCATCACCACAACCCTCGCACCGTGGCCAATAACCCGGCTGGCGAGGTGACGCTGAGCCTGCGAATCACTGGGCCGCATCTCTGTTTGGGAGCCGCCTGTGCCGCCGGAAACGCCGGCCTCATTCACGGGCTGCAAATGCTGCGGCTCGGTGAAGTCGACCTCGCGATCGCCGGCGGAGTCTCCGAAAGCATTCACACGTTTGGCATTTTTGCCAGCTTCAAGAGTCAAGGCGCACTCGCGACCAACCCCGACCCCACGAAAGCCTCGCGGCCGTTTGATCTGGATCGCAACGGGATCGTCGTCGCCGAGGGAGGCGGCTTGGTCACGCTCGAACGACTGCCCGATGCCCGGCGTCGCGGCGCGAGAATCTACGGTGAGATCGTCGGCCACGCGATGAACTCCGACGCCACCGACTTCGTTCTGCCCGATCCGAATCGCCAAGCCGAATGCATGCGGCTGGCGCTGGATCGCGCGGGAGTCGGTCCGGAAGTTGTCGACCTTGTCAGCAGTCACGCGACGGCGACCGAACAAGGGGACATCGAAGAATCGCAAGCGTTGCGGCAGGTCTTCGGCGACCGTCCCAATCTCGCGATCAACAACACGAAAAGCTTCATCGGTCACGCAATGGGAGCGGCCGGCGCGCTCGAACTGTTGGGGAATCTTCCCGCGTTTGACGATGGATTGGCCCACGCTACAATCAACCTCGACCGACCGGACCCGCGCTGTGAATTGCCGCAGTTGGTCGCCAATCAACCGCGACGGATGGAACGAGTTGACTGCATCCTGAACAACTCGTTCGGCATGCTGGGGATCAATTCGGTGGTCATCGTGAAGCGGTTTTCGGGAGTCTGAGCCACCCTTTGGGACTTTTGTTGCGTGCTGGAGAATGCGGAATGAGTACGGATCAGATTCGACAAGTCATCTTGAACATCTTGCGCCGGATCGCACCTGACGAAAACCTTTCGTTCTTGAAGGACGAGGTGCCGTTCCGCGAGCAGATGGAACTGGACAGCATGGACTTCCTCGACATCGTCATGGAACTTCGCAAGCTGTATCGCGTGCATATTCCCGAAGAGGACTATCCGTTCCTCAACACGATGGCCAGCACCGTTAACTATCTGCTTCGCCGCCTGCAGCCGGCAACGGCTTGATTTTCCGTACCAGCGATGTACGACACCATCATCATCGGAGCCGGACTGTCGGGACTGGCGGCGGGAATTCGCTTGGCGTATTACGAGCGGCGCGTTTGCATCGTCGAGAGGCACACGACGATCGGCGGACTGAATTCGTTCTATCGCCTTCGCAAGCGAGACCATGATGTCGGCTTACACGCCGTCACGAATTACGCGCCTCCGGGAACTAAGACCGGTCCGCTGAGCAAACTGCTGCGGCAACTGCGACTTCGTTGGGATGACTTCGATCTCACGCCGCAGCGTGAATCCGCCGTCGTGTTTCCCGGTGTGAGGCTGCGGTTTAGCAACGACTTCGCGTTCTTCGAGCAGCAAGTGGTCGAGCACTTTCCGCGACAGGCCGACGGATTCCGCCGTCTGGTCCGGCGAATCAACGAGCATGACGAACTCAATCTCGAATCGCGCGAGACCTCCGGCCGCACAATCGTTGGCGAACACATCACGGACCCGCTGCTCCTGGACATGATCTTTTGCCCGCTGATGTTCTACGGCAGCCCCACGCCGCATGACATGGACTTCAGCCAGTTCGTGATCATGTTCAAAAGCATCTTTCAAGAAGGCTTCGCGCGGCCTTACGAGGGAGTGCGGCGGATTCTGCGAAAGCTCGTGCAACAGTTCCGCGGCTTTGGTGGTGAATTGCGATTGAGGTCCGGCGTTCAGAGAATTCTGTCCGACCACGGTCGAGCCACTGGCGTGATGCTCGACAATGGAACGGTCCTCGAAAGCAAGCACGTCGTGTCGAGCGCCGGCTCGTCGGAGACCATGCGACTCTGTGACGTCCCGCCCCCCCAGCAAGAACCCTATCGTCCCGGCGACATCTCCTTCGTCGAGACGATTTTCTCGCTCGATTGCCAGCCCGACGACGTCGGCCATCGCGAAACGATCGTGTTCTACAACGATTCGGAGAAGTTCACCTACGACGCGCCGCGCGAGCCGCTGGACTTGCACAGCGGGATTATTTGCTCGCCGAACAATTTTCAGTACGACCGACCACTCGACGAGGGCCGCATCCGCATCACGGCTCTCGCCAATCCCGCGTTCTGGATGAACCTGCCACAAGACGACTACCTGGCTCAAAAGGATGCGTGCTGTCGCCGCATCGTCGAGTCGGCTCTGCGAGTCATGCCGGACTTTCGTTCGCACGTCGTCGACACCGACGTCTTCACCCCGCGAACGATCCGCAAGTTTACCGGGCATCTCAACGGCTGCGTGTACGGCGCGCCGCACAAGATTCGCAACGGTTCCACACACCTGCAGAACCTGTTTCTCTGCGGAACCGACCAAGGCTTCTTGGGCATCGTCGGCTCCATGCTTTCCGGAATCACAATCGCCAATCTGCACTTGTTGAAGGCGACTTGAAACGTCCTGACTCTACCGTTTTCTAGGTGCCACCGCATTCTTCAGTGTTCCTCTTCTGTACTGCAAACGTTTGAAATCTTTGCGTGGCGTGAAGATTTTTCCCTCTTCCCCGCTTCCAGGGGTATCTACACATCTCATGAGCCCCGTTCACGGGGTTTCTCGCGAAGCGATTAGGCCCGGCGTTCACGCCGGGTTTACGGAAACCGCAAACACTGATCGCAACCCCGTTCACGGGGTTTCTCGCCAAACTGGCTTCAGCCCAGCAGACGCCGCACAACGGCTGAAGCCAGCAATCCGAAAGTCCCGTGAACGGGACTCTCAACCACAAGCCCATTTCATCGACCCGCCGTAAACGGCGGGCCTAATCGCTGCGCGGATGCCCCGTGAACGGGGCAAAAAGGCGGCTCCTCGAACTCTCGAAGTTGCGTAGATCTCAATGCCCCCGATGCGGGGGAGAGGGAATTGGGTTGCGGGCGCAGCCCTCTTCAAGATTTGTCGCGTCTCTGTGGTGTTTCAGAGTCCGGGACGTCGACGGGAAACACCACAGAGACGCGACAAATCACAGAGAAACGGCGAGAAAGATTCCAGCACCTCGAAAAAGGGAGAGTCAAGAAACTTCGGCCTCTCGGCAGCCGTCTCCATCCGCTGATCGGAGAGGCAAG
The DNA here is from genome assembly GCA_964430385.1 of uncultured Planctomycetaceae bacterium. Taxonomy (GTDB): domain Bacteria; phylum Planctomycetota; class Planctomycetia; order Planctomycetales; family Planctomycetaceae; genus CAYSHJ01. The sequence goes on along the minus strand of CAYSHJ010000513.1, from coordinate 1,773 downwards.
GACAACAACATCGCGAAAAGTCGCGATCCGCATGCCGGGCTGATATAGTGTCAACCCTCGCCTTGTTTCCTCGTCTTGGAGGATCCTTTGATGCGTTTCCGTCGATTTCTCATCATCCTGGCTGGCGGCGTTTTGGGACTGATCCTGGCACCGTTGTCGTGGGCTGGGATCGTGAGCGGCACGATCGAGTCCATCTCGGCGGACCGCAAAAAAGTCGTCGTCAAACCCGGTGGCGATAAACCGAAGCAAACTTTCTCCGTCCCCGATTCAGTGACTATCACTGTGAATGGCAAGCCCGCAACGTTGAAAGACCTGTCCGATGGCCAGCAAATTTCCGTCTTCACGTCGACGTCAGACACGGTGACGAAACTCGTCGTGCGCGCCGCTTCGTCAGCGCCAAAGTCGACTCCCTCACCTAGCATTTCCAAGCCAGCCAAGACCAAAAAGGATGCGCCGTCCGAGTCGCCAAACGACGATGTCGCAACCGGCAATTCCGCCGACTCGCCGCAATTTCGCGGCCCCGCGCGCGACGGACACGCCAGTTCCACAAGGCTGCAAAAGTCCTGGCCTCCGTCCGGCCCCAAACCGTTATGGTCCGCGAGCGGACTCGGCGAAGGCTACGCGGCTGTTTCCGTAGCCAATGGACGAGTTTTCACGATGGGCTTGGTCGGCAACGACGAGAAAGTATTGGCCGTGGACGAAAAGACGGGCCGACCACTGTGGGCCAGTTCGACCGGCGGTGAACCGTTCCGCGACGGAGCGGGCAACGGCCCGCGCTGCACGCCGACGGTCGATGGCGATCGAGTCTATGCGCAGGGGTGTTTTGGTGATCTCGTTTGTCTCGATGCCAAGTCCGGTCAGCGTCGCTGGCACAAAAACGTGCTGAAAGAATTTGATGGCCGCAGCATTCATTGGGGAATCTGCGAATCGCCACTGATCGACGGCGAAAAAATCATCTGCACTCCGGGCGGGCGCGACGCCACGATGGTGGCGCTCAACAAACAGACGGGGGCTCTGATTTGGAAGGCACGTGTCCCCGACAGTCCGCCAGCCGGCTATGCTTCTGCCATTGCGATCGAAGTCGGTGGCGTGCGGCAATACGTCAACTTCACGGCTCAAGGCGTGATTGGCGTGCGCGCGGCGGACGGCGAGTTTCTGTGGAGCAATCGCTCGGCTGCCAACGGCACCGCGAATTGCTCGGCCCCCACTTTCTTCGAGAACCATGTCTTTTACGCTTCCGGCTACGGCACCGGCGGCGCGCTGGTGAAGCTCGAATCGAACGGCAACACGACACGAGCTGAGGAGCGCTACAAGATCAACGACATGAAAAACCATCATGGCGGCATGGTCGTGGTCGACGGTTTCTTGTATGGCTGCGATGAAAACATTCTGACGTGTCTCGACCTGCTATCCGGCAAAGTGATGTGGAAAGATCGGAATCCCGGCAAAGGCTCAATCACATTCGCCGACGGCTTGCTGATCGTCCGCAGTGAGAACGGCCCGGTGACTCTGGTCGACGCGAATTCCAAAGCCTATGTGGAGAAAGGCCGCTTCGAACAACCGCGCCGCAGCAATCAACAGTCGTGGGCCTATCCCGTCGTCGCCAACGGCAAACTTCTGTTGCGAGACCTCGACCTCTTGCTGTGCTACGATCTCCGCGGACGTTGAAGCAACCCGAAGCGAGGGGTCAGGTGTTCTGATTTCTGTTTTGGCGTCACAAACGGAGCCAGTCGTAGTCGGGTGGACTGTCTCGCAACGGAAATCGACGGCCAT
>CAYSHJ010000512.1:0-5417 GCA_964430385.1 uncultured Planctomycetaceae bacterium | reverse complement strand
GTTCTCACTCACAGTCTGCATCGACATCATCTTCCTCCCTGAAGATCAGCCACGGACATTCCCCGCGACAACGCGCAAGAAAAACGCAGCTTTCGACCAGACCATCAATACCATGTCAATCCGAAGTTTTCAAATGGCCAGCCCCGCTCCGCTGGCGGACTTGCGGCCGACCAGGAACAGCTTGTCGGTCTGATACGTCGTAAACGCCAGACTGCACAGTTGTTGCTGCAATCAGTCCAAGCCGTAACGTGAGCCCGTCAGTCCAACGGAACGGTTTTGATCCGACCGATTAAACCGATTTAAGGAGAGACGCCGCGAAACTCACGGCCGTTCTTGCAGCACGACACGTAGCGAATGCGGCTTGATTGAAAGCCGGCTCACTTATCGCTGCGGCAAGTATTCCTCGATGCGTTCCGCAGTGCGGAACAGATACCCATCGAGCCGCTGTTCAGAATGCGTCGCCCGCTGCGATTGGCTCGTCTGGCCTCGGCGGTGCGATGCCCGGGCTTGACGGTCATCAGGGGATGAAGTTGAAGGTGTCCTCGCCGAACTGGTTGCCAACGCCGCTGTTGTTGACCGCTGTGCCGGTGTTCGTGCCGCGATAGCCTTTGTCGCCGTTCTGGTTGGCGATGTTGTCCGTGAACGTCCCGTCGTTGGCGTTCAGCAAGAAGCCATTATTGATATTCCTGGTAGCGGTGTTTCTCGTGAATATCCCGCTGAGGTTGTTCCCGTTGGTTAAGAAGAAGCCGTTATTGGCATTCCCGGTGGCAATGTTGTCCGTGAACGTCCCGTCGTTGGCGAACAGCGAGAAGCCGTTGGCATTCGGATCATTCATCAGGGCGTTGCTGCTGAATCCGTTCGCGATGGCGGAGTTCTCGCTGACGATCCCGATCATCTCGCCATGGAACTGGAATCCGCCGAGGGCGTTGTTGTTCGCGGTGTTTCCGCTGATCATGCCGTTGACGGTGCTGTTGAATTGGAAGCCGGCTCCGAAGTTGTTGTTCGCTCTGTTTTCGCTAATCAGACCGGAGACGATTGCGTCGGGGTTGAACTGGAAGCCATTACCGGTGTTGTTTGCCGCCGTGTTCCTGCTGACGATTCCCGCAACGGAGCCGGTTGTGAAAATGAAGCCGTGGAGGCCGTTATTGTTAGCCGTGTTTCCGTCGACGGCACCGCCAGCGACGCTGCCGAATCCGAGACCGTATTGGCCGTTGTTGTTCGCCGTGTTTCCGCTGACTTTGCCGCCAGCGACGCTGCCGAATCCGAGACCGTATTGGCGGTTGTTGTTCGCCGTGTTTCCGCTGACTGTACCGCCGGCCATGTTCTCGACACCGATCCCGATATTATTGCCCGTCGCCGTGTTTCCGCTGACTGTGCCGCCGGCGAGGTCCGCGAAATAGATGCCGGATTGGAGGTTTTCGTTCGCCGTGTTTCCGCTGACGATGCTATTGGTGAGGGTGCCGTCGAAATGGATGCCGTCTCCCGCCGCCATCCTGATCTGATTGCCGCTGACATTGCTATTGGTGAGGGTGCCGTCGAAGCGGATGCCGTCTCCCGCCGCCCCGCTGACCTGATTGCCGGAGACCAGCACGCCGGTCAGATTGCTGCCGTAGATGCCCGTGGACCCACCTTTAAGATTAAGATCAGTCACCTTCGCGTAATTGTCCAGGATGACGGTGGCCATCGATGGGTTCGTGTTTTCGATGGTAGGCCGAGTGCCAAACGTGGTCGTTGCCCCGGTGTCTCTGCCGATCACCTGGAATCCGCCGCCTCGGAGCACTTGGCCCTCCCGCAACAAAATGTTATTGCTCTGAATCACTCCCTTCGTCCCATCAACCACGACGGTGCTGTACTGAGGGGCCATCATCGCGGCACTACGGATATCCGATTCGCTGTTCACCAGCGTGACATTGTCCATCAACAGTTGCCCCGTTGAATCGCGGCCGGGTTCTCGCGGAGACTTCCGGGCCACGGTGATAATGTCGTCGTCCCGGACAATTTGGTCGAGCATGCGGCGTTCCAGCCGGTTCAGCCGGCGCGCCCCGCCGAACATGGAGAGCGGAATCTCCAGACGGACCAGTCCGGCGACCTGTGTGTCGCGGACGTTGTCATGCTGCAATTCGATTCCCACGTTGAGCCGCGATTCCGGGCCGAACCAGGAGACATCGTAAGCACGCAGTTCGAGCCGCCCTTTGGGACCGGCGACGACGGGGAAGCCGCTGGCTGTGGTATCAAAGTAATAACCGCCGACGAATCCACGTAATTCAAGGTTGCCGCCGTACTGTTCGGCCAGGAGCGCGCCGACTTCGCCGTCGACGCCGTAGTATGCCCGCTCGAATCCGCCGCGTACGAAAATTGTACCGTTGTCGAATTGGGCATCCGTGATTTGGTTGGCGTGCTTGGCTCCTGACTCCGGAATGTAGCCGTTCACGCGGGCCTCAAAATCGACGGAGAGGGCTTCCACGCCGAACGTCGCCTGCTGGAACGAGTTGCCAAACTCCGTCCGCTTGTAGTCGTAGAAGCCATACAGACCGAAGAACCACGTGGGATCGACGAGGGTTCTCATCGCAATGCCAAAATTGCCTTCGGTGTTGCTGCTGTCGTCGAATCGGCCGCGCAGGTCGGCGAAGATCAGCGACTGACCGTCCTGGTACAAGGGGATCATCAACTGCCCGAACCCCAGCGAGCCGTGATTGCCGAATTTGCCCTGGGCACTGAAATAGGGCTGCCAGATGGGAGGCAAATTCATAAAGCCCCACGCCAAACTCGGGTCGACGTACCCTGGCACTCCGCCGGTGATCGGCCCTTGAGACGCGGGATCATGAGGTTCCTGACTCATGATGATCTGCGGTCCGACGCTGAAGGCCGGGGGCGGAGCCGCCGAGTCCTGGGACACGCCGATCCAGGGTGGTGCCGCCGCGGTGAACGGCAACGTCCGATCGCTCTGAACGCTCTGCGAATACTTGGAAAAGCCGATTGGCGATTGCCCGCGGATCACACCGGAATCGACACCGTCTTGGGCCGGTGCGACAGTTCCCGCCGCCAACGGCAGCAATGCCGCGACGAGACAACGGACCAACCAATGTCCATGTCCAGGCTGAGTGATCACCATGATCGCTCCAAATTGTGGGGGGGAGGCGCGAAGGGGGAGGCGGGAGAAGGACCGACGGACAACGAGATTGTTGTCAGATTGGCGTGTCAGATTGGCGGCGGCGATGTATCCAAAAGTGCGAAAATGACGCAATCCCAAATCGGCGGAACATGCCGACAAACCAGAAATTAGGGGCAGAATTTGCCAGACGGCTTGTCGGCCACACTCATCAGCGCAAGCCGACCGGTGTCAGCGGGCACTTGTCGGCCACGAAGGTTTCGGTGCGGTCGTCTTGCTCGAACTGCACGGTCACGGTTTGCCGCTTCAGCGTGCGACCGATCTCGACGACCTTGCCCAAGCCGTACCGCGGATGCCGAACGAGATTGCCGAGCGAGAACGGCGCGATTGACGTGTCCTGAGCTTGTTGACTGCGCAACAACGCGGCGCCCGATGTCAACCGCGACTTCAGACGGCTCGGAACAACACGGGATTTGGGAGCCCGCGTGACCTGTTCTGACGCGGCGTCCCGGCTTTCGGGATCTCTCGCGCTCGTCGCCTCTGTGTTTTCGCTCGCGGCCGCTGCGCCGAAATCGAAATCGAGCCAATCCTCATCGGCCGCCTCTTGGCTGTCGTCATCGAAAGGCGTCGAACCTTTCATACCTCCCCTGACCACTGACCCCCGACCGCTGACCTCCGGCCTCTGACCACCGGCCCCTGACTGCGGCATGTGATCCACGATCTCGCACTCGATCTCCGATTCAAACTGGCTGCGCACAGTCCGCAGTGGTCGGCCGAATGAATAACGTTCGATGGTTTGTGTGAGGTGCAGTTGCTTCATCGCGCGCGTCATGCCGACGAACAGCAGCCGGCGTTCTTCTTCCAGCGCCATGACGGCTCGGCGGTAATCGTCTTGCTCGGACATCGCCCGCTCGTGTGGGATCAAGTTTTGTTCCAGACCGACGATGACGACGACTGGAAACTCCAGCCCCTTCGCCGCATGCAGCGTCATTAGCGTCACCTTACCGGAAGACTCCTCGACGAAGTCACTGTCGCTGACGAGCGATGTCGTTTCGAGAAACGCTTGCAACGATCGCGCATCGCCGACTCGTTCGTCGAATTGTTGAGCCGACAGGATCAACTCCGTGACGTTACCCAAACGCTGCTCGTCCTGTTCGTCGCCGCTAGCCCGCAGATCATCGCCGTAGCCGGTTCGCGCGAGCACCGCTCGCAGCAGCTCGGCGACCGATCCCGTGGCCAGCGTTCGCAGACCGTGCAGCAATTCAAAGAATGCGAACAAAGCCTTTTTCGGAGCCGCTGAGATTTCAGGTATCTCGCCGGCGTGACCGGCCGCTTCGAGCAGCGTCAATTCGTGCTTGTCCGCGAAGCGAGTCAACTTCGCGAGCGTGCTTTGTCCAATGCCGCGCGGCGGATTGTTGATGATTCGCATGCACGCCGCCCGATCGGCCGGATTCTCGATCACGCGCAGATAGGCCAGCATATCTTTGACCTCAGCCCGCTCGTAAAACGCCAGGCCGGCGGCGACTTGATACGGTATGCGGTTCCGGCTGAGAGCCAGTTCAATCTCCCGCGACAGCCAATTGACGCGATAAAAGACTGCGAAGTCCGACCAATTCCACACTCCCGCCTCGACGTCAGTTCGAATCTGCGCGGCTAATTCGTCGGCTTCCTGCTGCCCGTTCCAAAACCGATGTAGCCGCACGACGTCACCGGCTTCGTTGTCGGTTTTCAGCCGCTTGACCTTGCGGTGGATGTTGTTCTCGATCAGCGAGTCGGCGACGCGCAGGATGTTTTGCGTGCTGCGGAAGTTCTCCTCCAGCCGAACGACGACGGCGTCCGAGTAGTCCGACTCGAACCGCAGAATGTTGTCGATGCGAGCACCTCGCCAACCGTAAATCGACTGATCGGGGTCGCCGGTGACACACAGGTTCGGCACGTCGTGCGACAGTCCGCGGATCAGTTCGTACTGCGCAAGGTTCGTGTCCTGATACTCGTCGACCAGGATGAATTCATATTGCCGATCGAGTTCAGTTCGCAGTTCCGGATTCTCACGTAGCAACGTCACGACGTAAATCAGCAGGTCGTCGAAATCGACGGCGTTGGATTCCTTCAGCCGTTTCTGATAGAGCGGATAGACGCGGGCGACAATCTCCTCGAAGTAGTCCTTGACCTGGCTGGCGTAGTGCGGCGGCGACAGCAGCTGGTTCTTGGCCTTGCTGATGGCGCCTTCGATCCGTTCCGGGGTGATCTTCAAGCCGGGGGAGATTTCGGCGGCCTCGGCGGCGGCCTTGACCACCCGGTGGCGGTC
>CAYSHJ010000511.1:0-5739 GCA_964430385.1 uncultured Planctomycetaceae bacterium | reverse complement strand
ATCGGCACCGGACTGACAATACAGAAAGAGGCAGCTCTCGTAACAGTCTCGTTCCGAAAGCTGCCTCGTGCGAGAAGAGTCGACAGTACGTTAATCGAACTCTCCTGTGGTGAGACCATCGGCCATACTTCCCAGCAATCGAAAAATATTCAGGTCCAGATTTTGGTTCAAAAATGTACTGCGACCGTCGGCGAACAGGAAGTTCGCTCCGCCATTGTGTTCACTGGCGGGCGAATCGAAGTGGAGGTTCTTGTTGATTCCCGTACGGTTGCTAAAGACCGTGGAGATACCTCCCCAGGCCCAACCGTCGCTACTTTGCAACAAGTTAAGGGTGGGATGATCCAATCGGGCCATTTCGCCGGCCATGACGACTTGGCTTGTCCCGTCACTGATGTCCGCGATGCGCGTTTTGCAGTTGACGGTGAAGATGCCACGATTTAACGACGACGGCGAATACTGCGAGAGCAGGTCATTTTGAATCTGATCCGGCGTCAACGCGTACATGGCACGCGTCGGTGTGGTGTCATTGACAATCAACTGATTGCCGGCCGCACAGCCCCCGTAGTCATTTCCGCCTTTGACCCACGTCGGATCAATCCGCCGCACATAGGACAGTTTGGCCACAGCCATGTCGCCACGGCGAGTAGGACAGTAGAAAATCCCAATGTCTTGGTGCGCCGGTCGGAAGGAGTTGAACGTGCTACTGGTGGTCATTCCGTTGTCAAAGACGTTGAGGAGGAAGTTCCACTGCTTGTAAGCGGCGCTGTAGTCCATTTGCGGCAAGATCTGCAGCATCCAACTGGTTCCGTGGTAAGCCAGCGGGGCGGAGTTCGGCTGAATCGCTTCGATGGGATCAGTCTGCCTCTGGGCCGTCGATGGAGTGAGGTTCGTGAAGAGCACTCCTTGAATCATTCCGGACGGAAAGACCTTGTGGTCGTTGGCGTAGTTGTGCAGGGCCAACCCGATCTGCTTCAGGTTATTGATGCACTGCGACTTGCGAGCAGCCTCGCGCGCCTGCTGCACGGCGGGCAGTAAGATCGCGATCAATATCGCGATGATGAAGATCACCACCAGCAATTCGATCAGGGTAAAACCACGACGTTGTCGTCTCTGGACCATGATGGGGTTCCTTTGCTTGAAGATCAGTCACAAGGTATGAGAACAGAAGATTTCCCAGCGAGAGCAAACTTGGCGGCCATCCAAGTCTTGAAGTTCTTGTCGCCAAGTCTTGAAGTTTTTGTCGCGCTTCGGGAAGCCTGCTCCCTACGGCTTCGATAGAACGTCGAGATATGCTAACGGCAGCTCTCGAAAAACGTCAATCAGTTTTTCCATTCGTTCGAATTGTGTGGCCGGAATCATTTCACCTTCCCACGTTTCGTCACGAGCCAAGCTGGGTTAACCTTGGCCAAGGTTTCCGTTGGGCCGACGAACGACTCTGGGACGAGCGGGCAGCAGTTTGACGGTCATTTTTCGACACTCCTATAATCCCTGCCACGCACATCCATTGCTAACGTCGACCTGAGTCTGAGAATCGAGGGGTGCTATCGTGAGTTGCTTGCGCTGTATTTGGTGGCTTGGCTTCTGGACTGTTTGTGGCCTGTTGGGCCAGAGCAGTCCCCTTTCGGCGGTTCGTTCGCAGGCGGACGAATTGCCCGAGCAGAAGCCAGCCGCGCCGAAAGCTCCGTTGGCGGTGTACCTCACGGTCGGCAGTCCGCTCAGTGACGCCGTGCAGGCCAAAGTGCTCAATGCCGCCCGCAACATCCAGCAGCAGGCCGAACAGGAAGGCCGAGCCGCCATTTTGGTGCTGGAGATCGGTCCCGGCACCAGTCGCTTCGGTCAGGTGCGTGATTTGGCGAAGGAGTTGACCTCTGCGAAGTTCGCACAGTTGCGCACCGTCGCGTGGATTCCTGAACCGAAAGACAAGAAGCGGCTCGACGGCTACAACGTCATCCTCGCGCTCGCCTGCAAAGAGATCGTGATGCATCCCGACGCCGAGTTGGGAGACATCGGCCGTGGCAAGGCGGTGGATGACGAAGAGCAGCAGTTCGTGTTGTCGTTGGTCGAGAAGCGGCTGAACCCAAAGCTGAACGCCGCGCTTGTCACCGGCTTGATGGACCCGCAGAAGACGGTTCTCAAGGTCAAACTCGAGTCCGACGTCGATGGTCACAAAGGGACCGAAAGTCGAATCGTCACGTCGGACGAACATCGCCGCCTGCTGGACAACAAGGTGGTCATCCAAGACGTCTCGACCATCAAAGAGGCGGGCGCGTTGGGCCTGTTCACCGGCAGAGGAGCACGCGCATTGGACGTGCTCGTCACGCAGACTGTCGAGACACGCAGTGACCTCGCGGACTTGTACAACTTTCCGCGCGAATACTTGCGCGAGAGTGCGACCTCCGGCGAAACGCCGCGAGTGATCCGCATCAAGATCGACGAAACGATCGAGCCGATCCTGCAAGGTTTCGTCGAACGTGAGATTCGCCGTGCGTTGGCGGCGGGCGTTAATCTGATTTTGTTTGAAATTGACTCGCCGGGTGGGATGCTCGAACCCAGTCTCGAAATCGCGCACACGATTGCCGACCTCGACGGCAAGAAGGTCCGTACTGTCGCGTACATTCCCAAGATGGCTCTCAGCGGCGCGGCGATCATCGCGTTGGGCTGCGACGAAATCATCCTCACGAAGCACGCCACGATCGGCGACGCGGCTCCTATCAGCATCAAGCCTGGTCAGCAATTTGAGCGGGCGCCGGAGAAAATCCTCAGCTTTCTGCGGGGAGAGTTGAAAACCCTCGCCGAGAAGAAAGGCCGACCATCGGGCCTGTGCCAAGCGATGGCCGATAAAGACCTGGACGTGTTCCAAGCCACGCATCGAGACACCGGCCGCATCAACTATTTGACCGACGACGAGATTCACCTCGCCAACGGAGACTGGATCAAAGGCCGCATCGTGCCGGAATGCCAAGGCGAGAATCTGCTCACCGTCGACGGGCAACGGGCGCATGAACTGAAACTGGCGGAAGCCCCCGTGGCCGACGAAGACGAACTGCGTCAGCGACTGGGCATTCCCGAAGGCGAAATCCCGCAAGCCGTCGGCCGGACGTGGGTCGATACGTTGGTCTGGACGCTCAACCGACCAGGCATCGCGGCGCTGCTGCTCGTCGCCGGCATGGTTTTCATTTACATCGAGCTGCACACGCTGACCTCGTTTTTCGGGATCGCGTCCGCGTTGTGCTTCATGCTGTTCTTCTGGAGCCACTTCCTGGGTGGCACGGCCGACGTGCTGGAGATCGTGCTGTTCCTGTTTGGCGTCGTGTTGATCCTGATGGAGATTTTCGTTGTTCCCGGCTTTGGCATTTTTGGTGTGTCGGGAGCGTTGGCGATTTTTGCCTCGCTGCTGTTGGCCAGTCAGACGTTCGTGCTGCCGACGACGAATTCCGAGCTGTCTCTGATGACTCAGAACTTGGGCACGTTAAGCCTGGCCCTGATCTCGGTCATTGGCGTCGGAGCTCTCGTCAGCCGCTACCTGCCGGAGATGCCGATCCTCAAACACCTGATCCTGACGCCGCCCAATCTGTCGGGCGCGACCGATGTCGATGCTCCGCGACTGCGGCCCGACATGCTCGGGGGTGCGGTGGCCGCCGGACTTGAATGCCTGCTGCACCAGGAAGGGGAGGCCTTGACGACACTGCGTCCTGCCGGCAAGGCACGCTTCGGCGAGCAAATGATCGACGTCCAAAGCCAAGGGGACTTCATTGATCCGGGCGAGAAGATCGTTGTCACCGAAGTCGTCGGGAACAAAATCGTTGTCCGCAAGGTATGAGCCACTTTGCAGTCGAAGGTCTGCTGCTGTTGCCAGTCATTACAACGCTCGTCCGAAACCTTTTCACAGGAGACGGGTTTCATGCGTCAGTTGAACCTCGCTGGCGAATTGGTCGAGCTTGGTCAATATTAGTCTCCATTATCGGAAAGGAACTCAGATGAGGCGTGTTCTTGGAGCCTGTTGTGTGTTGGCAATCTTGACATCCGTGGCCTTTGCCCAGAACCAAAATCAGGGCCGGCCGCCGCGAGGTGGAGGATTCGGAGGCGGTTTTGGCCCAGGCGGAGGAATGCAGGCTAGCACGGCGCTCCTGGCGATTCCCGAAGTCCAAGTGGAATTGAGTCTGAATGACGACCAGAAGAAGCAGATTCGCGAATTGGACGACAAGGTGCGGCAAGAACGGCAAGGCGCGTTCAACTTCCAGGAACTGCGCGACCTCAAGGAAGAGGAACGACAGAAGAAAATGGACGAGTTCCGCAAGAAGAACGAAGAAGTGAACAAAAGCACGATCGAGCAGATCGGCAAGATTCTCGATGCCAACCAGAATGAGCGTCTCCAGCAACTCCGCTTGCAGCGTGAAGGCGTGGCGGCGATCGCGACGGCCAACATCGCTGAGAAGTTGGAGCTGTCACAAGAGCAGAAGGACAAGATCTCCAAGATTCAGGTTGACGCGCGCCAGAACTCTCCGTTCGGCCGCGGCGGCGCCGGCGGGGCGCAACCTTCCGACGAAGAACGCCGCGCCGCGTTCGAGAAGTTCCGCGAAGCGCGAGAGAAGCAGAACGCCGATCTCCTGGCGGTGCTCACCGCCGATCAGAAAGCGAACTGGGAAAAGCTGCAGGGCAAGAAGTTCGACTTCCCGCAAGGCGGAGGCTTCGGCGGCCCTGGCGGTGGACGTCCCGGCGCGGGTGCTCCCGGTGGCACACCACGTCGTCGTCCCGAAACGAAAAAGGACAACGAGAAGAAGGACAACTAAGCGACGTTGAACTTCACCCATCCAGTTCGCATCCAGTCAGATTCAAACAGGCGGGCGTTTGGCCTCACGGCTCGAACGGCCCGCCTGTTGGTTTGATGTCCTGGATGTTCAGCGGCGATGCTTCATTTTCGCGAATCGCTTCGCTACAAGATTCGCACCATGAAACGTCCCGCAAAACTGGCGCTCGCGGATGGAACCATCTTCTCCGGCTGGGGCTTTGGGGCCGACGGCGAAATCTCTGGTGAGGTCGTGTTCAACACGAGCATGACCGGCTATCAAGAAATTCTCACTGACCCGTCGTACTGCGGACAGATCGTCACGATGACGTATCCGCAGATCGGCAACTACGGCTGCAATCTTGAAGACGTCGAGAGCGGCGGGTTGTCGCTGCGAGGTTTCATCGTCCGCGAGCTCTGCCGCTTTCCCAGCAACTTCCGTTCGAAAACATCGCTGGACGAGTATCTCTCGAAGCACGGCGTCATTGGCATCGAAGGACTCGACACGCGAGCGCTCGTTCGCCGGTTGCGAGTTCACGGCGTGATGACCGGCATGATCTCGACAGTCGATCTCGACGATCAGTCGCTCGTCAAAAAGGCTCGGCAAAGCCCGAACATCGTCGGGCTGGACCTCGTGAAACAAGTCATGCCCCAACAGAGCAGTTTGTGGAGCAATGGCCTGAACGATCTCGTCCGCGAACCGATCACGCCGGGCTACGACAGCCTGCATCAACCGCTGGCCGAGAACTCGGCCGGCCCGCATGTCGTGGCTCTCGACTATGGCATGAAGTGGAATATCCCGCGACACCTGCGGCAACTCGGTTGCCGAGTCACCATCGTCCCCGGCTCGGCCACCGCGGACGAAGTGCTCAGCCACGCGCCCGACGGAGTGCTCCTCTCGAACGGCCCCGGCGATCCCGAGCCGCTCGACTACGCGATCGGCACGATTCGCG
>CAYSHJ010000510.1:0-2587 GCA_964430385.1 uncultured Planctomycetaceae bacterium | reverse complement strand
GCTTCCCAGTGCCCGGCGATCTCGAACTGGTCGTCGAGCAGCAGGAAGCCTCCCGGCCCGTCGAGGTTCTCGTTGCCGAGCATCGAGATCATGATCCGCCCGTCCGCCAGACAGTGAACCGTGTGCGGAGCGGTCAGTTTCGCGTTGCGAACCACCTCGGCCGGTTCGATGACCTTGTGCAACTTCGGCTCGCGGGGGTTGGCGGTATCGACGACATGGATTCTTCCTGAGACCAAGCCGGGAATGATGAGGAATCGCCGTTCCCGCTCCCCGTGGCAACTGGCGCAGGCGTTCCAGCCAAAGTGATGCAATTCATCGCCGACGTGAGGCATTTTCAGTCGATGGATGATTTGCGCGTAGCTTTTCGATTTCGGGTTGAGGTCGATCGTGGCGAGGTAATCCGGCTTGCTGACGCCGGTCCCGGCGTAGGTCGCGACAACGTACGCCAATTCCTCACGCGGTGATTTGATAGCTTCCCCTGGCGAGGCGAAGGTGCGGTCCTGGTCACGAGCCGGGGCGGCCGTCAAAACACGACTGCCAACAAGTATTGGTCCAGCCGTCAGCGCGGCCGAGGCCAGGAATTCGCGTCGTTTCATGATGATCCTCCGAGCGTCGTTGTGCCTGCTTTACCGCGGGAGAGGGCCGGCAGACTAATTCATTCTTTTGGGCAATCTGTAGCTCCGGCCCTTGTGGCCGGAATGATTCAATACTCACCGAGAAAACACCGACTCATCCGTCAACCCGGCCACAAGGGCCGGAGCTACTCACCGAGAAAACACCGACTCATCCGTCAACCCGGCCACAAGGGCCGGAGCTACGGATTCCTCAGATTCAACAATTAGCCAGCCGTAGCGGGAGAGGCCGTCAGGCGCTATGCCAGAATCTCCTTCACGACGTGCCCAAACACGTCGGTCAGGCGCATGTCTCGGCCGCCGAAGCGGAAGGTTTGTTGGGTGTGGTCGACACCGAGCAGATGCAGCATCGTGGCGTGCAGGTCGTGCATTTCCATGCGGTTTTCGACGACTTTGTAGCCGAAATCGTCGGTAGCTCCGTAGATCGTCCCGCCCTTGGCGCCGCCGCCGGCCATCCAAATCGAGAAGCCGTATTGGTTGTGGTCGCGGCCATCGGATCCTTGAGCGAACGGCGTGCGACCGAAATCGCCCGACCACACGACAAGCGTACTGTCGCGAAAGCCGCGATGTTCCACGTCCGTCAGCAACGCCGCGATGGGCTGATCGACGGTCAGAGCATTCTTCGTGTGGCCCTCCTTCAGGTTTGAATGTTGGTCCCAGCGATCGCCGTTGCCGCCGGGACAGGTCAACTCGATGAACCGCACGCCGCGCTCGACCAGCCGCCGCGCGAGCAAACAAACTCGGCCGAAGACTTGCGTGTTCTGGAAGTCGGCGTTGAGGCCGTACATGTCGAGCGTGGCTTTGGTCTCGCTCGACAAGTCCATGAGGTCCGGCACTGCCATTTGCATCCGAGCGGCCAGTTCATAGTTGGCGATCGCCGATTCGAGGGCGTCGACGTGACCGACTCGATCCAGCACCTTGCGGTCCAGCGACCGCATCAAGGCGAGCTTGCGTTGCTGCGATTCGGCGGACGCTTCTTGCCGCTTGATGTTCGCGACCGGCGGATCGCTCGCGCCGAAGATCGAACCTTGATAACTGGCGGGAAGAAACCCGCTATTGAAATTGTCGAGGCCGCCCGGTGGGATCAAACCGCCATTCAAGACGACGAAGCCCGGCAGGTCTTGGCACTCGCTGCCGAGGCCGTATCCGACCCACGCTCCCATGCTCGGCCGACCTTGCTGGCCGTGGCCCGTGTGCAGGAAATAGTTGGCGTTTGTGTGTTCCGGAAACTGCGACGTCATCGAGCGAATCACCGCGAGATCATCGACGTGCCGGGCCACCAACGGAAAGAGATCGCTGACCGGAATACCGCTCTGCCCGTACTGCTGGAACTTCCAAGGACTCGCCAGCGTGTTGCCGATGTTGTTGAACTGCGTCGGCTCGATCTTGGTGGCGAACGGCTTGCCGTTGTCTTTATCGAGCCGCGGCTTCGGATCAAACGAATCGACCTGCGACACTCCGCCGTCCATGTACAAAAAGATGACCGACTTCGCCTTCGCATCGAAATGCGGTTTGCGCGGCGCGAAGGGATTCTTCTCACCAGCCGAAGTTGTCTCGCCCCCAAACGCCGAATCGCCGAGCAACGTCGCCAACGCGACGGCCCCAAAGCCGTTCGCGCAAGTCGTCAACATCTCCCGCCGCGTGACCGACGGCGACACGAATCGTTGGCAATGATGGGCCACGTCCGTTGCACTCCAGAAAATTTACTCGGGCCGACGGTTGCGCCGTCGCCGTTTACGGGAAGGCTTGCATTCACGCAATCGTTGATCAAGGCGTTCTCGGACAATCTCCCAGGGGACGAGTTTTTCGGGATGTTCTTCAGCGTCCTGTATCCGCCGTTCCAATTCAGCCGCGAACTCCGGTGAGTCTGCGTACCACAACCCATCGGGAGCAACATGATCCTGGATGCTGTCGCGAATCTTGAGCATCAGATCGCGCCGGACCGCGACGGGAAG
>CAYSHJ010000509.1:0-1808 GCA_964430385.1 uncultured Planctomycetaceae bacterium | reverse complement strand
GCGTCGAAGCCGGTCAGCCACATATCGCGGACGATGACGATGCGGAACGGGTCTTTGGTGTCTTTGAATCGCGTGGCCAGAGCCTTGCGGCGTAGCTTGCTGCGGATGTGCGGTTGCCAGTCGGCACCGTCGTCGGCGCTGCCGGTCATCACGATCTTCACGACTGTGGATTGCTTCTTTTCGGCTTCGATGTCGTCGTCTGGGGCACTGGCCCAGTCGGGGCGGAGCTTGATGAGTTCGTTGTAGAGGTCGACACAAATCCGGCGGCTCATGCAAACGACCATCGCCTTGCCGTCCATCGCTTCCAGTCGTCGCTCGAAGTGCTGGACCAAGTCTTCGGCGATCAGGCGAATCCGTTTCTCGCTGCCGACGAGTGCTTCCAGCGCAGCCCACTTGGTTTTGAGCTTCTGCTTGCGGTCCTCTTCTTCCCCTTCGGTGATTTCCTCGAATTCAGAATCGACCTTGGGGAGTTCGGCTTCGTTCAGGCTCAGCTTGGCGATGCGGCTTTCGTAGTAGATCGGCACCGTGGCCTTGTCGATGACCGCTTGCTGGATGTCGTAGACCGAGACGTACTCGCCGAAGACGGCCCGCGTGTTGGCGTCGTTTTGCTCGATGGGCGTGCCGGTGAAGCCGATGAATGAGGCGTTCGGCAGAGCGTCGCGCATGTTGCGAGCCAGCCCGTCGATCAGGTCGTACTGGCTGCGATGGGCTTCGTCGGCGATCACGACGATGTTCCGCCGATCGGACAGCAGCGGCATCCGCTCGCCCTTTTCTTCGGGGGCGAACTTCTGAATCGTTGTGAAGACGACTCCGCCGCTGGCGACCTTCAGCAAGTTGCGGAGATGCTCGCGGTCTTCGGCTTGGACCGGCTTCTGTCGCAGCAGTTCGTGGCAGCGTTGGAACTGGCCGAAGAGTTGGTCGTCGAGGTCGTTTCGATCCGTGAGCAAAACGAGCGTCGGGGTCTTCATCGCCGGGTGCAGGATGATCTGCCCGGCGTAGAACAGCATCGACAGGCTCTTGCCCGACCCCTGCGTGTGCCAGACCACACCGCAGCGCCGATCCCCTTCCGGCCGAGACGCCATGACGGTCGCCTCGACCGCTTGTTGCACGGCGTGGAACTGGTGATAGCCGCCGATGATTTTGTGGATACGGTCGCTGTCGGAGTCTTCCTCGAAGGCGACGAAGTTTCGCAGCAGTCTGAGGAACCGCTCTTTCTCGAAGACACCGCGCACCAGCACTTCCAATTCGAGGATCGACTTCGGCGCGTCTTTCTCCCCGTCGGTGGATCGCCAGATCTTGAACCACTCTTGATTGGCCGTGAGCGAGCCGATGCGCGCCTGTAAGCCGTCCGAGACGATCAGCAGTTCGTTGAAGTGGAACAGCGAGGGAATCTGTTGCTTGTAGGTTTGAAGCTGGTGGAACGCATTCCAGATCGTCGCGTCTTCGTTGGCGGCGTTCTTGAGTTCCAGCACGCTCAGCGGCAGGCCGTTGACGAAGACCACGATGTCCGGCCGCCGGTTGTGCTGGCCCTCGATGACCGTGAACTGATTGACGGCGAGCCAGTCGTTGTTGGCCGGATCATCAAAGTCGATCAGCCGCACCAGGTCGCCAGCGATCGAGCCATCCGCGCGTCGATACTCGACCTCGACGCCATCGCACAGCATCCAGTGAAACTTGCGATTGTTCGCCACCAAGGACGGCGAATCGGTCAGCAGCACTTTCCGAAACGCCTCGTCGCGGGCCTCGGCGGGAATCTTGGGATTCAGCCGGTCGATGGCCTCGCGGAGCCGGCCCGCCAGCACGACATT
>CAYSHJ010000508.1:0-7264 GCA_964430385.1 uncultured Planctomycetaceae bacterium | reverse complement strand
ATGATCATCGGGATGCCGCCGGGAGACTTCGCGGTTTTGGCGGAACTGACTTGGTCGTAGTAGCCGCTGGTGATCCACGAGAGCGCGATGTGTTCTTTCGAGGCGGGGCGGAAATCCGTGTTGATGCCGATGAACGGTTTCAGAGTGTTGTTCGAGCTCATGCGGGAGGCCCTTCCTTGGTCCAGCACCAGCCCGCCCCGGCGAGGATGCACGGCAAGAGTCTTCTCTAAATCAAGTCGGCGGCGATGATTGCTTTGCCGATCGCCCCCTGGAAGACTGGGGCAAACTCATCGGCGACGTCCCCAGCACTACGGCGATTCTCGACCACTTTCTGCACCACGCCGAAGTCATCACCATCACCGACGCACCTACCGCCTCCGCCAGCACGCTCCCGAATCGCCGCATACGGCCGAGTCACAACCAGCCATTCCGCCCACCAGCTCAAACAGCCAGAAAAAGAAGAGCACGGCCAAGCGCTCCGCTTTCTAACCGGCCAAACCCTTGGAATCAGGACCATCAACCACCATCATGCACACACACATCCCCGGCTGGTTTCGAACTGCCCACCAGTAGCTGGTTTTGACGTGCCCGGCAACATGCGAAATGATTGATGACGCGTATTGGCTTGATTCTTGGTGATGATGGAAAAAACGTCCTATTTGTCGGCCTTTCGTGATCGTGCCGTCGTTTCTTCAACCCATGAAAACATTAACCGAGGGGGCGTCGTAGCAAGTATCAGTATCGATGACAGCAACGTTGGTGAGCAAGGCGCGAAAATGCTGCTTGATCATGCCTACTGCGACTGTGAGCCCTGGGGCCGTCTGGAAATTATCCAGCCGCAAATCAGCCATCAGATCAACACTAAATTCAGTAGTTCCAAGTTCGTTGAAAAGAGATAGGCGAACGCAGGGCTTTCCTTGAGAATGGTTTGTGTCAACGCAAATCAATCCAAGGAGGGAGCCCATGCGTTCGCACAAGAGTCATACCATAACCAGTGACGAGGTCCAGTCGTGCGTGTCGAGTTGGTTGTCCGAAGCGGTGGCGTTGCCAGACCATGGCTGGAAATGTACGGGGGACGTGGTGTGGATGCTGTTGATTCGCGCGGCGGCGCGGCAGCAGTCGATCTGCGCGGCGTGCCGCGATTTGAAGGACGCGCCGTCCGACCAAGCGATGCTCAATGCGCTCCGCGATGGTTTGCCGAAGTATGTGCGGGTTCTCGAACGCTGGCTGGTGGCGGCCTTGCAGACGAAGTTGCCCCGCAAGTTGATCCGTCACTCGCGCGAGGTGGCCATCGACTGGCATCTGATCCCGTATCACGGCGAGCCGCAGAAGTCCGAGAACGAGCTGTATCATTCGCTTCCCAAGTCGGGGACCACGAAGTTCCACGCCTACGCCACGGCGTGCGTGGTCGAGGACGGTTGGCGTTACACCATCGCCTTGACGTGGATCAAAAAGGGAGAGAAAGCGGTCGTGGTCCTGAAGCGGTTGTGGCAGCAAATCGCGCAAATCGGGCTGAAAATCAAGGTTTTGCTGCTGGACCGACAGTTCTTCAGCGTGCCGGTCATGAGTTGGCTGATCGGCCAGCGACAACCGTTTCTGATGCCGGTCGTGCTGCGCGGCCGCAAGTCCAAGAAGCGCCGCAAAGCCACCGGGCTGCGTGCCTTTCGCCAGCAACCGGTCGGCTGGTACTCGTACACGCACGGCAACAAGAGCAGTTCGGTGTCGATCTCGATCTGCGTGGCCTACAAGAGCTACACCAACCGGAAGACCCACAAGCGGAACAACAAAAAACTGTTGTTCGCCGCCTGGGGAGTCAAACGTTCGCCGCGCGCCACCTGCGAACTGTATCGCCGCCGGTTCGGTATCGAGAGCAGCTACCGGCAACTGCAACAGGCCCGCATTCGGACCTGCACCCGCGACCCCAAACTGCGGCTGCTGTTCGTGGGTGTGGCGTTGGTGCTTCGCAACGTCTGGGTCTGGCTGCACGCCACCCGCCTCGCCGATCCTGGCGGCGAACTGCGACTCGAACGACTCCGCTTCCGCCGCCTTCTCGAATGGCTCGCCATGTACGCCTATTCGCAACTCCACGATAACTCACCGCCTTACGTCGTGATCGATGATTGAGCCAAACTTGAAACTACTGAAATTAGCAAAGACACTGAAAATTGAATTTGATCAATAAGTCATCGATTCAGCCAAGAAACTTTTAAATCTGTGAAAGGAATTCAAATCGTCCATACTACCTCTTCTCCCGTGGCTCACGACCGGCACCCGCCCGGACTCTCCACGCTGTTCTTCACCGAACTATGGGAGCGGTTCAGTTACTACGGCATGCGGGCGATTCTGACGCTGTTCATGCTCGCGCCGGTTGCGGCCGGCGGACTGGGTATGCGGCCGGAGGAGTCGGGTCCGATCTACGCAATGTATACGTCGCTGGTGTACTTGATGTCGATTCCCGGCGGCTGGATTGCGGACAACTTTCTCGGCCAACGCAAGTCCGTGCTCTATGGCGGCGTCGTGATTATGCTCGGCCACGTTCTGTTGGCCATCCACGGACTGCCGTTTTTCTACGGCGGACTCGGCTGCGTGATTCTTGGAACCGGACTGCTGAAACCAAATATCAGCGTCATCGTGGGGCAGCTTTACGAGCGGCAGGAACATCGCCGCGATGCGGGCTTTTCGATTTTCTATATGGGAATCAACCTCGGTGCGTTTGCCGCGCCGCTGGTGTGCGGATTCCTGGCGCAGAACGAATGGTTTCGGCAACGGCTTGAGTTGTGGGGGTTCGACCCGCGCCACTCATGGCATTGGGGCTTTGGCGCGGCGGCGGTGGGAATGTTCTTTGGCTTGATGCAATACGTTGCGACTGGACATCGTCTAGGGGACGCGGGGCTGCGACCGACGCCGACGACCGGACCCGAGGATCAGGCGCGACGGCGTCGCATCTTTGGGATCGGAGTGCTGGTTTTCGTCGCGCTCGCCTCGAGCTTGGCAGGGCTCGGGCAGTATCGCTCCAACCTGCTGACGCGCGACAACATCCACTTGGCTTTCGGCGTGTTGTTGTTCCTCGTTGTCACCGCAATCTTCAGCCGCCTGTTTCTGGCCGGGAACTGGACGAAGGGCGAGCGAAACCGTCTGTCCGTGATCGCGATCCTGTTTGCGGCCGCGGCCGTGTTTTGGGGAGTGTTCGAGCAGGCGGGCTCAACCCTGACAATCTTCGCCGACGCGAGCACACGCAACTCGCTGCTCGGCTACGGATTCGCGTCGTCGTGGTGGCAATCGGTCAACGCCGCGCTGATCGTGCTGCTCGCCCCGGTATTCTCCTGGTTGTGGGTTGCGCTCGGCAAGCGTCAGCCGTCGTACGGCACGAAGTTCGCCATCGGGCTGCTGTTCGTCGGCCTGGGGTTCCTCTGGCTCGTCGGGGGCGCCCGTCTGTTCAACGAGGATTGGGGGAGCTACGTCGCGACCCACCGCGACGCGATTCTCGCAGCGGCGCACAAATACGACGTCTGCGTCGTTGCGGACAAGATCGAATCGTCACGCGTCAATGAAATCATCGCCAAGGCGCGCGATGCCGGCGACGGAGAAGTCTTGCCCCCCTGGAACCGCGTCGGGATTCACTGGTTGTTCGGCGTCTACTTGTTGCATACGATCGGCGAGTTGTGTCTTTCACCAGTTGGCCTTTCGGCGATGACGAAACTAGCGCCGGCGCGCGTTGTGGGCCAGATGATGGGAGTGTGGTTCCTCGCAGCCTCGATCGGAAACTATCTGGGAGGCTCGGTCGCCGGCTACTACGAGCGGCTTGAGCTGCCAACGCTGCTGTTGCTTGTGGCGTGCAGCGCATTTGTGATGACGGCCATCATGCTCATGCTGGTACGGCCGATCAATCGCTGGATCACGGACGCGGACTAATCTGCGGAGGGGATCACCACGATTTGTCGTCGCTGGCGCGACCTGTTTTCTTGTTCGTGAATCGGAGCGTTGCGGATGTCAGATGTTAAACTCGCTTCACGAAACCAATGGGGAACGGCAATCGGTTTGCTTGAAACTCGGCTCGGATCAAGGCACGGTCGGACTGTTCGTGCGGGTTCCGGCGGCGTTGGTCGCGACGTTCACGCGCGACTTCGCTGACGCGTATCCCGGTTGCACGCTCACAGCACTGCCCGATGAAATCCGCGCCACCGCAGGGCACGTCTGTTCGGCGGCGCTGCGCCTTTCACCGGATGTGTTTCCTCTGAAGACCCATCCGCAATTTGAGGACTTGCTGCATGACGATTGTCGGATATCACAATTGCAACAACCGCTTGTCGAAAGGCTTGGATTGCGTCACACTGAATGTGGTCAATGATCCGTGAACGATGCAAGAATTCAGACGTAGAATATCGACATCGGACGCCAGAGACTCGGAGAATCGACATGGCCTCAGCCACTATTGATGAAGTCCGCTCATCTTCCTCGCGACGGAAGGCGCTCAAGGGTTGTGAAAGGGCGTTAAGCCAAGTGGCCGAGTATCAACTGCCACGAGCGCTGCAACGCAAACTGCAACGGATGCTCGAACAGAGAGAATCGCTGTCCGCGGCCGAGCACCAGCAGTTGTTGACGCTTGTCGAAGCGGTTCAGGAACGGTCGCTGCAAAAAGTGAAGTCGCTGGTCGCGCTCAAACGGCTCACGGAAGCGTTTCCTGAATTGGAGCGTTGAACGTGGCTCGTTTGAGTCAACGAATGTACCAGCAAGTGGCGACCCGCGCTCGAGGTCGCTGCGAATACTGCGGCTTGCCTCAAGAGGCAGAAGTGATGGACTTGACCGTGGACCATGTTCTCCCGCGCGCCGGTCAAGGCTCCACGGACCTTTCCAATTTGGCACTCGCTTGTTTGGCTTGTAACGCCAGAAAATGGAAATTTACCCACAGCACCGACTCGCTAACCGGGCGCACCATTCCGCTCTTCGATCCACGCCGACAGCGCTGGCACGATC
Source organism: uncultured Planctomycetaceae bacterium (assembly GCA_964430385.1). GTDB lineage: Bacteria > Planctomycetota > Planctomycetia > Planctomycetales > Planctomycetaceae > CAYSHJ01. Next base: position 2,290 of record CAYSHJ010000508.1, on the reverse strand, counting down.
ATTTTCGATGGGTCGAAGATGATCCCACGCGGATCGAAGGCAAAACCGCCACCGGACGAGCCACGGTCGAGTTGCTCCAAATGAACTCTCGACGAGCCGTTCAAATTCGTCGCTGGCTCACGCTTGTCGGCCTGCATCCGCCGCACCAAACCGACTGGTGATGGAGTGGTATGCTCCGTCCGTGCTCTTCCAAGTGTCTGCCATCTCCGACAATCACCGAGGCCCGCGATATGCCGAGGCGGTGTTGAATTCGCTTCACGAAACCAATCGGAGGCGGGAACGGGTTTGTTTGGAACTCGGCTCGCATCAAGGCATGGTGGGGCTGTTCGTTCGAGTTCCGGCGGGGTTGGTCGCAACATTCACTCACGACTTCGCCGACGCCTATCCCGGTTGCACACTCGCAGTTGTCCCAGACTCGCGCCCCGCAGAGCGCGCACGGGCGCTCCATTCGTGCGCAGCACTCAAAGTTGACGCCATGCGCTGCCGCAATCCAAACGAGTGTGCGAAGCCGGGCTCTGCCTGGCTGGAGTACCTCCGTGAAGGGAACGATAGTTCATGGAAGGGAACCGACAAGGTTCCCTTCCATGCTTCTCTGCGTCTTTCGCCGGATGTGTTTCCCTTAAAGACCCATCGGCAGTTTGAAGACTTGCTGCATCGGGAACTGGCTGATCCGGTCGCGGGACTACTCTCGGCGTTGCGGGTGAGGCCGAAGATTTGCACCGATGCCAGAATCGCTGTCATCGTTCGGCCTTGCCGAGCGAGCTGGTATCGCTCGGCGTGCTGACTGTGCTCAAGCGACAGTTCGGCGAGAATTCTTCGGGCCTCGCATGGAGGACATTCTGCGAAACAGCTTGCTCGCTTTGTTGGAATCGCCGGGTTCAACGCTGATCAGCCTGCAACGGTTGCCGCGACACCTGCGCCACGGCCTCGACTTGGAACTCCCTCGTGAACACACGACGTTTCGACATCAACTTCGCTCCTCGCGGGTCACAATACGCACTTCAGTGCGCGGACGCAAAGTGTGGGCAAGTCCATGATGAGTTCGCCGGTGGTGTAGTATTTTTGAACGTCCTTTGAGCCAACTCTTGAGTGTCAACGAGATGTTGCTTCGCCGTGAGAAACCGATTCACCACAATTCGCGCACGATCAACCCGTTGCCAGTGCTGCGGGGAGTCCGCCCCGCTTGTAAGTCATCTCGTTGAGCCAGATACTTTCTCAGCGCAGCGTCGGCGTCATTCCAGGAGCCAAAGTAATGCTGCTTTCCACGAATCTTTTTGGCCCAGCGACCGGTGGCATGTGGAAACAGGGGGAAGTCTTTGTACGGCTTATTCGGTTTCGCGGATTGGGTGGTTAAGATTGGGGGCTCCATGCAAAACAGGTGTCATTTCGGGTGTCAGACACTTTTTTCGCATGAATTCTAATTCGTCACATCTCATTGACAATTTTATATTTGCTCCCGTAGCTCAGTTGGATAGAGCGACGGTTTCCTAAACCGTAGGTCACAGGTTCGACTCCTGTCGGGGGTACTTCATTCGAGTTGGACTTGCCCACGTTTTGCGAGCGCGCAACGAAACGCGTATTACGGCGTGTGAAGAGCGAAGAACATGTTGAAACGACGAGTGTTTACGAGGGAGTTCAAGGTTGAGGCCGTGTCGATGGTCTCTCAGAAAGGGCTGAGTGTCGCGGAGGCGTCTCGGCGGTTTGGAGGTTGGGCAGAACCTGCTGCGGAAGTGGCAGGAGCAGTCTTCGGCGGAAGGCTCGAAGGCAATTGCGGCAATGTCTCAGCCGACGGCATGGGAGGAGAAGAATTGTCGTCTGCGGGCCAAGAATGAGCGGCTGCGGAGGAAGCGTGAGATCTAAAAAAAACGACGGCCTTCTTCGCGACCTTGAAGAAGGAACTAGTGCATCACGAAGTTTATGAAACTCGAACCGAGGCTCGCGCGAACCTGGGATCAGTCTGTGCCATGACGGCGTGTCTCCAACATCTGTCTCGTGAGAATCATCCCCATGCGGATTTGCCGCTTTGAACAGAATGAAACTCAGCAACTCGGCTTTTACGACGACTCGGCAGTCATTCCCGTGTCGGTCGCGGCCGCGAAGTTCGGAATCGGTGATCCTGCGATGGACAGCGTGCTCGCCGCGTTGCCCGGTGGCGGCCAGCGGCAGATCGTGAGAGACATCCAACAGCGGTTGGGCGGGTTATCACAGAGCGAACTGGCCGTGCTGCGTGTGCCCATGCACTCCGTCAAGTTGTTGGTTCCGGTGCCCACGCCCTCGAAGCTGTTGCTGC